>NZ_JBFAJY010000048.1:0-60634 GCF_040655445.1 Streptomyces sp. NPDC050423 | reverse complement strand
TCCGCATGTCCAGCGACGCCAGGACCCGCGAATACGTCGCACGACAAACCGCTGCCGGACGAACGAAGAAAGAGATCATCCGATTGCTGAAACGGGCCATCGCGCGGGAGATATTCCGCTGCCTGACCACCACGGTGACCGCGCCCGGCATCGATGACCTGCGGCCCCTGCGACAGACAAAGAACATCACCCTCACCGCCGCCGCCCAGCACTTCGGTATCTGGCCAACCGCCATCTCCAGGCTCGAAAGAGGACTCAGCAGAGACGACGACTTCGCCCTCGCCTACCGCGACTGGCTCCAGACCGCTTGACAGCAATAGGAGCTTCAATCGGCCGCGGAGCGCCCGGTGCCGGGCCCGGTCGCCCCGTTGTCAGTGGGTCTTGATACACCTTGCGGACGTCAATCCGTCGCCGTCATCAGGAGCTCAGGGCCATGTCCGATGTGGACCACCTGCACGCGTTGCTCGGCCTTCCGGCCGTCGATTTCCAGTCCGGGACGGACGGCGGCCCCCGGCCGGCCGCCGACACAGCCGCCTGGCGCGTCCGCGTCGACCCGTACGAGGACGAGGACCGCACCTGGGAGCAGGAGTTCGCCGCGTTCCTGGAGACCGTCGATCCGGCCGGTGTGCGGGCGCTGATCATCGGGCAGTGGGGCGAGTCGTACGAGGAGGACTCGTCCTTCCCGATCGGTCTGGTGACGGCGGCCGCCGACCGGCTGACGTCGCTGGAGGCCGTGTTCGTCGGCGATCTGACGATGGAGGAGTCGGAGATCTCCTGGATCCAGCAGAGCGATGTCACCGCTCTCCTCGCCGCCTACCCCGCGCTGGTGGAACTCGGGGTGCGCGGCGGAACGGATCTCGTCTTCCCGCCCACCCGGCACGAGCGCCTGCGTTCGCTCACGATCGAGACGGGCGGGCTGCCGGTCGCGGTGGTGCGCGGGGTGCTGGACAGCGAGTTGCCCTCGCTGGAGCGGCTCGATCTCTGGCTGGGAGTCTCCGCCTACGGCGGCGACACCGATGTGGCGGATCTCGCGACGCTGCTGTCCGGCACCCGGTTCCCGGCCCTGCACCATCTCGGCCTGCGCAACAGCGAGGTGGAGAACGAGATCGCGGCGGCCATCGCCTCGGCCCCACTCGTGGCCCGGCTGCGCACGCTCGATCTGTCGTGCGGCACCCTCGGGGACGAGGGCGCGGCCGCGCTGCTGGAGGGTCAGCCGCTGACCCACCTCGACGTGCTCGATCTGCACCACCACTTCCTCTCCGAGCCGGTCGAGCGCCGGATCGCCGAGGCCCTGGAGCCGTACGGCGTACGGGTCGATCTGTCGGATCGCTGCACGCCGTGGGACGACCGCGGGGCCGAGGGGCGCTACACCACGGTGTCGGAGTGATGCGGCGATGAACGGCATCGAACACCCCGAGGTCTTCCACGGCCTTCCCGTGCTGACCCTGCCGTCCCTGGACGACGCCGGTGTGCGGGCGCTTCCTGCGGCGGAGTCGGTGGCCTGGAGGCTGGACTGCGGCCCGGACGGGGTGACGTTCCCGGAGCTCTGGCAGCACTTCCTCGACACGGTCGACACGGCCGGGGTCCGGGCCCTGCTGATCGGCCCGTGGTGGGAGGACGAGTTCTCCGCTCTCGCCCCCGTCGTCGAACAGCTCGCCTCCGCGGCGGGCCGTTTCACCGGTCTGCGCGCACTGTTCCTCGCCGATGTGGTCGGCGAGGAGTGCGAGGTGTCGTGGCTCGACATGTGCGACATCACGCCGGTGCTCGAAGCGTTCCCGCTCCTTGAGGAGCTGACCGTGCGCGGCGGTGGGGACAGCGTCGCCGAGGAGGAGAAGCTTCGGCTGCGTCCGGTGCGGCACGAGGCGCTGAAGTCACTGAGGTTCGAGTCCGGCGGCCTGCCCGGCCATGTCGTACGGGCGGTCGGGACCTGCGAACTGCCTGCCCTGGAGCGGCTGGAGTTCTGGTTCGGTTCCGGCTGGTACGGCGGTGACGCCACCGTCGAGGACCTGCGGCCGGTGCTGGCGGGCGGTGGTTTTCCCCGGCTTCGCCATCTCGGCCTGCAGAACAGCGAGATCCAGGACGAGATCGCCGCGGCGGTGGCCTCCGCCCCGGTCGTCGCCCGGCTGGAGTCGCTCGCGCTGTCCATGGGGACCCTCAGCGACACGGGAGCCGTGGCCCTCCTCGGCGGTCAGCCGCTCACCCATCTGACGTCGCTGGATCTGCGTCACCACTACCTCACCGATCCGCTGATGGAGCGCTTCCGGGAGCTGTGCGGCCGGTCGGGCACCCACCTCGATCTCGACGAGGCGGACTACTGGGATCCAGAGGATGACGAGCCCCGCTATGTCGCGGTCAGCGAATAGCGCGCCGCCGCGCTTCGCGGTCGTCGGCAATCCCGGCAACCGCCGGGTGGACCTCTTCCGGGACGCCGTGCGCGCCGCCGGACTGCCCCCGGCCCGCACCGTGTCCTGGCTCGACGTGCTGGCGGGGGCGGCGGTCT
This sequence comes from Streptomyces sp. NPDC050423, assembly GCF_040655445.1. Lineage (NCBI taxonomy): Bacteria > Bacillati > Actinomycetota > Actinomycetes > Kitasatosporales > Streptomycetaceae > Streptomyces > Streptomyces sp. NPDC050423. The sequence goes on along the minus strand of NZ_JBFAJY010000048.1, from coordinate 58,134 downwards.
TCCTGCCCGGGGAGACCGTTCGCATCGAATCGCCCGGTGAGGACGCCGAGGTCGAGCGGCTGCTGCGCGGCGTCGACGACCCGACCAGGGTGGAGGGTTCGTCCCTCTGGTACGCACGGTTCACCTCCGCCGTACGGGAGGTGGCGCGGGCGGCGGCCGGGGCGGGCGCGGTGCTGCTGGACGGTCCCGGCGACATCGCGGTGCTGTTCGACAAGCGCCTCTGTCACGGCGTGCTGGACGCGGCGGGAGTGCCGGTGCCGCTCTCGCCGACGTCGGGCGCCGCCGCGCCGCCCGTGCGCGGGTGGGCGGATGTGCGCATGCTGATGGCGGACCGCCGGATGGCGAGGGTGTTCGTGAAGCCCGCGCACGGGTCCTCCGCCTCCGGGGTACTGGCCGTCGAGACGGCCGGGCCCGGCCGGATCCGGGCGGCCACTTCCGTCGAGCGGACCCCGCGGGGAAAGCTCCACAACTCACTGCGGGTGCGTCACCTCACCACGGAGCGGGAGGTGGCGGCGATCGTGGACGCCCTCGCGCCGGACGGTCTGCACGTCGAGCGCTGGCTGCCGAAGGCCTCGCAGCGCGGCCGGGCCGCGGATCTGCGGGTCGTGGTGGTGGACGGCCGTGCCACCCATGCCGTCGTCCGCACCAGCCGCTCCCCCATGACCAATCTGCACCTCGGCGGCACGCGCGGCGATCTGGACGAGGTGCGGGCCGCCGTCGGGGCGGCGGGCGGCAGTTGGAGCGAGGCCCTGGCCGTGTGCGAGCGGGCGGGCGCCGCCTTCCCGGACACGCTGTGCGTGGGCGTCGATCTGCTTCCGTCGACCGGCTGGCGGCGCTTCGCCGTCGGCGAGGTCAACGCCTTCGGCGATCTGCTGCCGCGTCTGACCGGTCTGCCTGGCAGCGGCGCCGAGGGCCTGGACACCTACGCGGCGCAGGTCGCCGCCGTACTGAACAGAGCAAGGAACCACCGTGCCGACGCAGCGACCTGAACCCCCGTCCGGCGTCATGGACGCCCTGAACCCCGATATGAGCGAGGTCGTCGGCAGTCACGATCTGCTGCTCGTCACCCTGGACACCCTGCGGTACGACGTCGCGGCGGAGCTCGCCGCCGCCGGCCGCATCCCGAACCTGGCCCGGCACCTGCCGGGGGGCGTCTGGGAGCGCCGGCACACCCCTGGGAGTTTCACGTACGCGTCGCACCAGGCGATCTTCGCGGGATTCCTGCCCACACCGGCCGCCCCGGGGCCGCATCCGCGGCTGTTCGCCGCCCGGTTCGCGGGCAGCGAGACCACCGCGGAGCGCACCTTCGTCTTCGACACCCCCGACCTGGTGTCGGGCCTGGCCGCGGCCGGCTACCGCACGGTGTGCATCGGCGGCGTCGGGTTCTTCAACCGGCAGGCACCGCTCGGCTCGGTGCTGCCCGGAATGTTCCAGGAGGCGTACTGGGAGCCCGAGTTCGGCGTCGCCTCGGACACGTCCTTCGAGGCGCAGGTGACCCGCGCGGAACGCGTCGTCGAGCGGCTTCCCCCCGGACAACGCCTGTTCCTCTTCGTCAACGTCTCCGCGCTGCACCAGCCGAACTGGTTCCACCTGCCGGGGGCCACCCGTGACTCGGGTGACAGCCGCGCCACCCACGCCGCCGCGCTGGAGTACGTCGACGCCCATGTCGGCCGCCTCTTCGCCGCCGCGAGCAGCCGCCGCCGGGCGTTCGCCGTCGTCTGCTCCGACCACGGCACGGCGTACGGCGACGACGGCTACACCGGTCACCGGCTCGGACACGAGTCCGTCTGGACCGTTCCGTACGCCCATTTCTTCCTGGAACCGGGGGCCACCGCCCGATGAACAGTCCGCACTCCCCCCGCCTCACCCCCCGTCCGTACCAGAGCTACGTCTACGCCTATCCGCACAAGACGGCGTACGGCAGGCTGTCCGAGCACCCGGGCGGGCGGCCCGCGCTGAGTGAGCTGTGGGCCGCAGAACGCAAGGACGCGCTCTCGCTCTATCTCCACATACCGTTCTGCGAGGTCCGCTGCGGCTTCTGCAACCTCTTCACCCGCATCGGCGCCCCCGACGAGCTCACCACCCGCTACCTCGACGCACTGGACCGCCAGGCGACGGCTGTACGGGACGCGCTGGGCGACACGGAACCGGTGCGGTTCGCCGCGGCGGCCTTCGGCGGCGGGACCCCCACCTTCCTGACTGCGGGCGAGCTGGAGCGCCTGTGCGACATAGCGGAGAAGCGGATGGGCGCCGATCTCCGGTCGGTTCCGCTGTCGGTCGAGACGTCACCGTCGACCGCGACGGCCGACCGGCTGGCCGTCCTCGCCGACCGGGGGGTGACCAGGATCAGCATCGGTGTGCAGAGCTTCGTCGAGGCCGAGGCGCGTGCGGCGGTCCGTCCGCAGCGCCGTGCCGATGTGGAGTCGGCCCTCGGGCTGATCCGGGACGCCCGGATCCCGGTCCTCAACATCGACCTGATCTATGGCATCGACGGACAGACGGAGGCGAGCTGGCGCACCTCGCTGGACGCGGCCCTCCGGTGGCGGCCGGAGGAGCTGTACCTCTACCCGCTGTACATACGTCCGCTGACCGGCCTCGGCAGGATCGCCGCCTCGGCCGCGGACGCGGAGTCCGCCTGGGACGAGCAGCGGCTGCGGCTGTACCGCGCGGGCCGCGATCACCTCCTCGCCCACGGCTACGAGCAGGTGTCGATGCGGATGTTCCACCGCGCCGACGCCCCGCGGGCCGGCGGCCCCGACGACTACGCCTGCCAGACCGACGGCATGATCGGCCTGGGCTGCGGCGCCCGCTCGTACACCTCCGGGCTGCACTACTCCTTCGACTACGCCGTGGAGACGGGGAAAGTGCGGGGGATCATCGACGACTACACGTCGGCCGAGGACTTCTCGTACGCCGAGGTCGGCCGGTACACCGACGGCGGTGAGGCGCGCCGCCGTCATCTCCTCCAGTCGGTCCTCCAGGCCGAGGGGCTGCGGCTGCCGGAGTACCGGGAGCGGTTCGGCACCTCTCCCCACGAGGACTTCCGCGAGGAGCTGGCCCTGTTCGAGGAGCGGGGCTGGCTCGATCCGGACGGGGCGGCCGCCGGGCTGCTGCGTCTGTCGCCCGAGGGGCTGGCGCACTCCGACGCCCTGGGCCCCGACCTCTTCTCCCCCGCCGTGCGGGCCGCGATGGCCTCGTACGAGCTGAAGTGAGCCCCTCATGGACCTGACGATCCTCTACCGCGGTCCGCTCGCGTCGTGCGATTACGACTGCCCGTACTGTCCGTTCGCCAAGCGGCGCGACAGCCGGGAGCAGCTGCGGGCCGACCGGGCCGCGCTGGAGCGGTTCACCGCGTGGGCGGCGGCGCAGACCGACGACCGGGTCTCGGTGCTGTTCACCCCGTGGGGCGAGGGGCTGGTCCGCTCCTGGTACCGCCGGGCGCTGGTCGAGCTGGCCCGGCTGCCGCACATCCGCCGGGTGGCGATCCAGACGAACCTCAGCGGCCGTACGCAGTGGCTGGCCGCGGCGGGCACCGCGGGCCGGGACAAGATCGCGCTCTGGTGCACGTACCACCCGGGCCAGACGCCGTACGAGCGCTTCCTGGCCCGGTGCGGGGAACTGACGTCGCTGGGGATCCGCCACAGCGTCGGGGTGGTCGGTCTTGACGGCCATCTCGAAGAGGCCCGGCGGCTGCGGGCGGCGCTCCCCGAAGAGGTCTACCTCTGGGTCAACGCCGCGGAGGGGCACAGCTATACGGACGAGGAGGCCGACCGGTGGACGGAGATCGACCCGCTGTTCCCGTACAGCCGTCATCCGCACCGCTCGGCCGGGCTGCCCTGCCGGACCGGTGAGTCGGTCATCTCGGTGGACGGGGACGGCACGGTGCGCCGCTGCCACTTCGTCCGGGCCGAGCTCGGCAACCTCTACGACGGCAGCTACCGCGGGGCGCTCGGCCCGCGGGCCTGCCCGCTGGCGGTGTGCGACTGCCACATCGGCTACGTCCATCTGGAGACACTGCCGCTGTACGACGTGTTCGCGGGCGGTGTGCTGGAACGCGTCCCGGCCCGGACGCCGCACTCCGTCGAGCGGGTGGGTCCCTGATCGGGTCGCACCCCTCAGAGCGGCAGCAGGTCCGGCCGTTTGGCCTCCACGTGGTCCCCCGACGACTCGCCGCGCAGCCTGCGCCCGATCCACGGCACCAGGTACTCGCGGGCCCAGTGGATGTCGTCGCGCCGGACCTCCAGCGTTCCCCGGTGCGCCTGCGGCGGCCACTCCTGGTCGGGGTCGGCCGGTACGTCGACGCCGAGGACCTGGGCGGCGCGCAGCGCGACCCGGGTGTGTCCCTCGGGCGACAGATGCAGCCGGTCGCCGTCCCAGGCGCGGCGGTCCTGCACCGAGCGCAGCGACCAGAGGTCGAGCACCGGGCAGTCGTAGCGGTCCGCGATGGACCGCACATGGGCGGTGTAGGTGGCGATCTTGCCGCGCAGATGGCGCAGCACGGGAACGCCGCGAGTGTCGAAGCCGGTGGTGACCATGACGGTGCCGACCGATTCGGTCAGCTCCGCGACAGCGCGCTCGAAGCGCTCGGCGACGTCGTCGGGATCGGTGCCCGGCCGGATGATGTCGTTGCCGCCCGCGCAGAAGCTCACCAGGTCGGGGGCGAGTTCCCTGGCGCGGGGCACCTGCTCCTCGACTATCTGGTCGAGGAGACGTCCTCGTACGGCGAGATTGGCGTACCTGAAGTTCCCGTGCGCGGCGCCTGCGAGGCCCGGTGCCGTTCCGGGGTCCGGGAGCTGGTCAGCGAGGATGACCGCGAACCTGTCCGCCCAGCCGACGAATGTCCCGTCGGGGCCGAGATCGCCGACTCCCTCGGTGAAGCTGTCGCCAATCGCCGCGTACGACTCGATGGCGCCCTGCCTGTTGATGACGCTCTGTCGGATGTTTCTCGAATCGTTTGCCACAAGGGCATATCCTGCACCGTCGAATGTGACCTACGCGACCGTAATACGGGGTTGACGGGTGGTGAGATAGACCACCCGGTCAGGTTTTGGTAAAGGGGGAATAAGCAGAGGGACGGTGCGCCGCCGCGCACCGTCCCTCTGTGTATTGCTCAGGTCCGGGTTACCGGACCGGTGCTGCCTGGATCAGACGTTGATCCCGTTCGACGCCAGGTAGGCGATCGGGTCGACGTCCGAGCCGTACGCCGGACCCGTGCGGATCTCGAAGTGCAGGTGCGGGCCGGTCGCGTTGCCGGTGGCGCCGGAGAGGCCGACCTGCTGGCCCGCGGTCACGGTCTGGCCCGCCGAGACGGAGAGCGAGGACATGTGTCCGTACTGCGAGTAGTGGCCGTCGGCGTGCTTGATGACGACCTCGTTGCCGTACGCGCCGCCCCAGCCGGCGGTGACGACGGTGCCCGAGGTGATCGCCTTCACGCTGGTGCCGGTGGACACGGGGAAGTCGATGCCGGTGTGGCTGCCGCTGGACCAGCTGGCGCCGGAGGCACGGTAGGCGGTGGTGTGGTTGCCGGGAACCGGGTGGACGTAACCGGAGCCGGTGCTCCGCTCGGCCGGGGCCGAGGTCCCGTTGGACGCCTGGGCGTCGGAGGAGGACGCGGCGTTGGAGGCCGTGGGGGCCTTGGACTCGGTCTTGGCCGGAGCCTTGGAAGGAGCCTTGGAGGGAGCCTTCGACGGGGTGGTGGCACCCGCGGAGGTGGGCGAGCCGGTGGTCGAGGCGTGGCCCCAGGCCTTGCCGCCGAGCGTCAGCTTCATGCCCGGGAAGATCAGGCTCGGGTCGTCGCCGACGACCTTGCGGTTGTCCTGGTACAGCTTCTCCCAGCCACCCTTGAGCTTGTGCTCGGCAGCGATCTTCGACAGGTAGTCGCCGGAGACCACGGAGTACGTCGCGGTGCCGTCCTGCTTCTCCGAGACCGGCTTGGCCTGGGCGGCGTGCGTGGCGACGGCCGAGTTCGCGGTGCCGGGAGCGGCCTGCTCCGCGGCGTTGGCACCGGTGGCGCCGAGCAGCGGAAGCGCGATGACGGCTCCGCCGGCGCTCGCGACGACGACGGCGCGGGCGATGGTGCTGGACTTCGGACGGCGGTGCTTACCCGATATGGGCATGAAGAATTTCCTCTCCGGCGCCTACGAGGTGAGCTGTCGGGTTCGGGCTGGAGATGCCCGGTCGCGCCTGGCGCGACTTCACCCCGAGCCGGCCGGATCTCTCCGGTCGGCGGCTTACCTGGTTCCCCCGCTCCTGCCACACGGTGAGTGGGTGCGAATTCCGGACGGCGGCAGGATTAGGCGTTCCATCCGGATTGAGAGCGAACGTAAGCGAGTGGGGACGGCGGAAACAAGCCATGGGTTCCACACCGGATTCCACTCCGGGAAATCGGAGCGGAATTCCGGTCACACTCCGTGGATTACGGATCTTGGCTTTCCGCGCGGCGCATGGAATACCCAGCCGCGGCGTCGCCACACACCGTCACGGATATGATCCCGCTCACGAGGGGGCGATCATCTCCCGCACAAGCAGGGCATGTTCGACCAAAGCCTCAATACGGACATGTCACGCCCGTAGTTCGCACCGGAGCCGCAGACGGGGCCCCACCCAGGAGTCCGCGCGGGGCCGTCACCGAGACGATTGCCCGAGTATCCGATGTCGTATCGTCACGGGAGTGGACCCGTCGGCGACACGCGTCGGCGGCAGAGCCTCCAGGAGTGACCGTGACGCAGCAGCTGCCGCAGACCCCGTCGACGGAACCCGAGCTGGCGGGGGTCCGTAATTTCCGTGACGTGGGCGGACTGCCCACCGCGGACGGCCGCCGGGTGCGGTACGGACGGCTCTACCGCAGCGGTCACCTGGCGGGCGCCACCGCCGAGGACGCCGCGTTCCTCGGCGGTCTCGGCCTCCACACCGTCTTCGACTTCCGCAATGCCGCCGACCTGAAGCTGGACGGACTGGACGTCGAGCTGCCCGGCGTACGCAATGTGAACATCCCCCTCACCGACCCGGCGGACGGCGCCGAGTTCTGGCGGATGGTGCGCGACGGCAACACGGACGAGCTGCGCGGCCTCCTCGACGGCGGCAAGGGGACCGACCGCATGGTCGCCTCCTACCGGACGATCATCCTGGAGCGCACCGCCGAGCACAGCCGCGTGCTGCACGCCCTGGCCGAGGACAGCGTCCCCGCCCTGATGCACTGCGCGGCCGGCAAGGACCGGGCGGGGCTCTCGATCGCGGTCTCGCTGCTCGCGGTCGGCGTCGGGCGCGAAGCCGTCGAGGCCGACTACCTCAAGTCCAACGACGCCCACCGCCGCTACCGGGTGCGCCGCAGCGACACCTCGGCGGCCGGGATGTCGCCCGAGGTGATGGAGCTCCTCAGCCCGCTCTTCGGCGCCCACAGCGAATATCTCGCCGCGGCCTTCGCCACGATCGACGAGACCTGGGGCGGCACCGACCGCTACCTCTCCGAGGGGCTGAAAATCACCCCCGAGACCCGGGAGCGACTGCGCGAGCGGCTCCTCGACGACGCGTGACCGGCCGGCCGGCACACCGAGCTCCCGGCTACTGGTTGTGCATCCCCACGGCGAACAGCAGGTAGAGGAAACCCGCGATGACGTGCCCGGCCACCAGATAGGCGAACAGCCTGATGACGAGCCCGCGCGGCATCCGGCTCTCCTGCGAGTCGGACTCCTTGCGCCTGGCCGGGGTGAGCGGGTCGTAGTTCTCGGAATCGGACATGACAGTCCTCTCTGGCGACCGGACGCGCCGGCGGCGGGGACGGCGTCTCAGCGACGGTGGATCCCGCTGCCGAGGCACAGCTCGGCAGCGGGGCTCTGCAGCAGGGTGTGGACGAAGAGCAGCTCGGCGCCCTCGCGCTCCGGTGCCGCGATCCGGTGCGGGGTGAGCGAGTCGAAGTGCGCGCTGTCGCCGGGGCCGAGGTCGTGCACGGTGTCCCCGAGGGTCACCCTGAGGTGCCCGGCCAGGACGTACAGCCACTCCTCACCGGGGTGGACGCGCACCAGGTCGCCCTGCGCGCCGTACGGGACCCGGACGCGCAGCGCCTGCATCGCCCGGCCCGGACCACCGGCCTGCTGGTACATCCAGCCGTCGGCCTCGGCCCCCTCGAACTTCCGGGCCCGGATGATCGAGTCACGTTCCGGTGGGATCTCACCCAGCAGTTCGGAGACCGTCGTACCGTAGATCCTGGCAAGTCCGAGCAGCATCGGCAGCGAGGGCTGCCGCCGGCCCGTTTCGAGCCGGGACAGATGGGCGGGCGAGAGCCCGGCGCGCTCGGCGGCTGTCTCCAGGGTGAGCCCGCGGCCCCGGCGCAGATCGCGCAGGCGTGGCGCGACACCGGGCAGCTCGTCGGCCACCCCTCCTTCTGGAGGATTCATGTCTCCATTGGGCCAGGAACTTTCCTCGGAGGCAAATTTCTTGCCTCCGAGGCAAACCTTTTGCCGATCAGCGGTTGGCGACCGCCTGCTTCACCAGGGTCCGGCCGAAGTCCCACATCAGCCCGCCGTTGTGCGCGTCGTCCATGACCGCCGTGAACGCGGTCACGAACCGATCCACGTCCGTCTCGTCGATGACGAGCGGCGGAATCAGTTTGATCACTTCGAGGTGGTCGCCGGAGACCTGGGTGAGGATCCGGTGCTTCTGGAGCAGCGGTACGACCACCATCTGCGCGAAGAGTCCCTTGCGGGCCGCCTGGAGCATGGTCCAGCGGCTGCGCAGCTTCAGCGACGACGGCCGGCCGAATTCGATGCCGATCATCAGCCCGCGCCCCCGCACCTCGTGCAGCAGCTCGTAGCGGCCGACCAGGGCGGCCAGCCGCTCGCGCAGCAGATCACCGGTGCGGCGGGCGTTCGCCACGGTCTCCTCGTCCTCCATCACGGCGAGGACCGCGAGCCCGGCCGCCATCGCCTGGGCGTTGGAGCCGAAACTGGCCGAGTGGACCAGCACCCGGTCCATCGAGGAGTAGACGCGTTTGAAGATCCAGTCCTTGCCGAGGGTCGCCCCGACCGGCACATAGCCGCCGGAGAGCGCCTTGGCGACGCAGACCAGATCCGGTTCGACCCCTTCCTCGTGCTGGTAGGCGTAGAAGTCACCGGTACGGCCCAGGCCGGTCTGCACCTCGTCGGCGATGAGCAGGGCCTTGTGCTTGTGCAGCAGCTCCTGGGCGGCGCGCAGGAAGCCGGGCGGCGAGGCGTGCACGCCCTTGCCCTGGATCGGCTCGACGACCAGGCCGGCCACATCGCCCCGCCGCAGCTCGCGCCGCAGTGCGTCGAGGTCGCCGAGCTCGATGGCGGTGTCGGGCAGCAGGGGGGCGAAGCCGTCCCGGAACCCGGCCTCGCCGTTGACCGAGAGCGAACCGGTGGTCAGGCCGTGGAAGGCGTGCGTGCAGTAGAGGATCCTCGGCTTCCCGGTCGCGTACCGGGCGAATTTGAGCGCCGTCTCGACGGCCTCCGTACCGCTGTTTCCGAAGAACACCCGGTCCAGGTGCGGGCTGTGCGTGAGCAGCTTCTCGGCCAGCAGCCCCGGCAGCGGCTGGCAGTCGAAGCGGGTGAGGTCGGCGAGCGAGGCGTCCAGGACGTCGTGCAGCGCCTTGCGTACGACGGGGTGGTGCCGGCCGAGCCCCATCACCCCGAAGCCGGCCAGCATATCCAGGTAGTCGTTGCCCTCCGCGTCCCAGAAGTGCGCGCCCTCGGCCCGTTCGTAGACCTTGTCGAAACCGATGGTGTGCAGCATGCGCGGGAGCTGGTGGTTGAGGTGCTTCGTGTGCAGCTCGTAGCGCTCGGCGCCGCGCTCCGCGAGGAGCTGCGCCAGATCGAAGCCCTTGGGCCCGTCGTCCTTCATGCCCCGCTCTCCTTGTGCCCGTTGCCCAGGGCGTCGCGCTCGTTGTACCCGTCGTCGACGGGGCGTCCGTTTCCGCCGGCCGCGACCGGCTTCCCGGCGGCCAGCGCGGCGCTGATCCGGCCGGTGATCTCGATCGGTGTGAGTCCGATGTCGGCGAGCACCTCGGCGCGTTTCCCGTGGGCGAGGAACTGCTCGGGAATGCCGAATGTGCGCAGCGGTACGTCGGTCCCGGCGTCCCGCAGGGCCTGTCCGACCGCCGAACCGACGCCTCCCGCCCGGCTGTTGTCCTCGACGACGGCGACCAGCCGGTGCCGCGCGGCGAGCGGGGCCAGCTGCTCGTCGACCGGTTTGACCCAGCGGGGGTCGACCACGGTGCAGCGGATGCCGGCGCCCGCGAGCAGATCGGCGGCCCGCAGACAGACGGGGGCCATGACGCCGACCGCGACCAGCAGGACATCGGGGTCCTCGTCGCGGTGCAGTACGTCCATGCCGCCGATCCGGCCGATGGCGGGGACCGGCTCCCCCACCGACTCCTTGGGGAACCGGATCACGGTCGGCGCGTCATCGACGTCGACGGCCTCGCGCAGCTGGGCCCGCAGCTGGCCGGCGTCGCGCGGTGCCGCGATCCGCAGCCCCGGCACGACCTGGAGCAGGGACATGTCCCACATGCCGTTGTGGGATGCCCCGTCCGGGCCGGTGACCCCGGCCCGGTCCAGGACGAAGGTCACGCCGCAGCGGTGCAGCGCGACGTCCATCAGCAGCTGGTCGAAGGCCCGGTTGAGGAAGGTGGCGTAGACGGCGACGACGGGGTGCAGTCCGCCGGTCGCCAGTCCCGCCGCGGAGACGGTCGCGTGCTGCTCGGCGATCCCGACGTCCCAGACCCGGTCCGGGAACGCCTCGGCGAACTTCGTCAGCCCCACCGGGTGGAGCATCGCGGCCGTGATGGCGACGACGTCCGGCCGCTCGGCCCCGATCGCGGCGATCTCGTCCCCGAACACCGAGGTCCAGGACGGACCGGCCGCCGGGGCGAGCGGGGCGCAGGTCAGCGGGTCCATCGCACCTACGGTGTGGAACCGGTCGGCCTCGTCCTGGAGGGCGGGCCGATAGCCGCGGCCCTTCTCGGTGATGCAGTGCACGAGCACCGGGCCGTGGAAGCGTTTCGCCCGGTGCAACGCGGACTCGACGGCGGCGGTGTCGTGCCCGTCGATGGGACCGACGTACTTCAGGCCCAGGTCCTCGAACATTCCCTGCGGGGCGAAGGCGTCCTTGAACCCCTTCTTGGCGCCGTGCAGCGATTCGTAGAGCGGCTGCCCGATGACGGGCGTCTGCTGCAGGACGCCCTTGCCCCAGGAGAGGAAGCGTTCGTAGCCGTCGGTGGTGCGGAGCGTGGCGAGGTGGTCGGCGAGGCCGCCGATCGTCGGCGCGTAGGAGCGCTCGTTGTCGTTGACGACGATGATCAGTGGCCGGTCGTTGGCGGCGGCGATGTTGTTCAGCGCCTCCCAGGCCATACCGCCGGTGAGTGCTCCGTCGCCGATGACGGCGACGACGTGGTCGGGGCGGCCCAGCACCTGGTTGGCCTTGGCCAGGCCGTCGGCCCAGCCGAGCACCGTGGAGGCGTGCGAGTTCTCGATGACGTCGTGCGCGGACTCCTCGCGGGAGGGGTAGCCGGAGAGGCCGCCCTTGCCGCGCAGCTTGGAGAAGTCCTGCCGCCCGGTGAGGAGTTTGTGCACGTAGCTCTGGTGGCCGGTGTCCCACAGGATGCGGTCCACGGGCGAGTCGAAGACCCGGTGCAGGGCGATGGAGAGCTCCACCACGCCGAGGTTCGGCCCCAGGTGACCGCCGGTCCTGGCCACGGCGTGCACCAGGAACTTCCTGATGTCCTCGGCCAGTTCGCCGAGTTGTGGTTCGTTGAGCGTCTTGAGATCGTGCGGCCCCCGGATGCTCTGCAGAAGCGTCATGCCGGGCCCCCTCTCTAATCCTGTCTCAGCTCACGGTGACGGCCGGGACCCCCGATGGTGTCCCGGCGTCGTCCATGCCCTCAGCGATCTTCAGGGCTTCCTCGATGAGGGTCTCGACGACCCGGGCACCGTCTTGATGATCTCGCCGTTGACGAAGATCTGACCCTTGCCGAAACCGCTCCGTGCGGCGAGCTGCCGGCAGGCGTCCACCATCACGACCGGGTCGTTGTGCCGGACGTACGCGTCGTCGTCATCGACCGCACCGAGACCGGCGCGTCCCCGCCGACCGCCACCGGCCCGGCCTGGATGCGCCACGAGTGGCGGCGCACCGTGAGCGGCCGGGCCGGCGGCTCGGAGAGACCCAGTAGGCCTGGTTCTCCGGCGGTCATCACCTCACCGGTTCCCGCCGATGGTCTCCCGCGCGGCACGCAGGGACTCCTTCAGCGACCCCATGGTGGCGAGTACGGCGGTGGGCTCGTAGCCGCAGTGCGCCATGCAGTTGGCGCAGCGCGGGTCCTTGCCGCGGCCGTACTTGTCCCAGTCGGTCTCCTCGATGAGTTCCCGGTACGTCGGCACGTAGCCGTCGCTCATCAGATAGCAGGGGCGCTGCCAGCCGAAGAGCGAGTAGTTGGGAATGGCCCATGCCGTGCACGGGAAGTCGGCCTTTCCTTCCAGGAAGTCCAGGAAGAGCGGCGAGTGGTTCAGCCGCCACTTGGCCCGGTTGCCGCCCGCGAAGGACTTCTTGAACAGCTCGCGGGTCTGCTCGACTCCCAGGAAGTGCTCCTGGTCGGGTGCCTTCTCGTACGCGTAGGCGGGCGAGATCATCATCTCGTCGACCTTCAGATCGTCATTGAGGTAGTTGAGGACCTCGATGATGGTCTGCGGGGTGTCGGTGTTGAAGAAGGTGGAATTGGTGGTGACCCGGAAACCCCGGCGCTTGGCCTCCTTGATCGCGGCCACCGCCTCGTCGAACACTCCTTCCTTGGCAACCGATTCGTCGTGCCGCTCGCGCAGGCCGTCGATGTGCACGGCGAACGCGAAGTAGCGCGACGGCGTGAATTTCTCGATCTTCTTCCGCAGCAGCATCGCGTTGGTGCAGAGGAAGACGTACTTCCTCTTCGCCACCAGCTGACGGACGATTTCGTCGATCTGCGGATGCATCAGCGGCTCGCCGCCCGCGATGGAGACCATCGGGGCGCCCGATTCGAGCACCGCGCCGACGGCCTGGGCCACCGGCATGCGCTGCTTGAGAACTCCGGCCGGATGCTGAATCTTCCCGCAGCCTTCGCAGGCGAGATTGCAGGCGAACAGAGGCTCCAGCTCGACAATCAGCGGGAACTTCTCCCGCTTGCGGAGCTTCTGTTCAGCAAGGTACGTCGCAATCTTGATGGTCTGACGGAGTGGCATGGCCATCTAGCTCACCTCCTGGGGAGCAGCAAAGATCGGTGCCATTCATAGAAAGCCGGTAGGACGGCACGGAGAACGCGGAATGCCGATATTCCACCGCGGACCGTGCCGATGCGGACGAGCTCATGCTGTGGAGCGTCCACGACCACCCGTACGGCCGCAACCGGGCGTGGCCCGGAGCGCAGGGCGGTGCGCAGAGTGGCGGCGGACTCCATGTCCACCGCGATCGCTCCCGTGGTCCGCAGCTCGGCCCGCTCATGCCCGCGTACGACGTGGTCGGAGCCGGTCAGCGGACCGGTGTGGACGGTGCGTCCCGGTACTGCTCTGGCCAGTGCGTCGGCAAGCAGTTCGGTGCCGGTGCAGGCGGTCGACTCCCCGGCGAACCGGGTCTCGTCGGCCACGACCAGATCCCCGGGGTGCATGCCGGGCGTCAGCCCGGCACAGAACCCCGAGGCGATGACGGCGGCGCCGAACGCCCGGCCCTCGCCGAGCGCCCGCGCCACGGCCGTTTCGGCCGCTCCCGGCCCCATGCCCGTACGGAGCACGGTCACCGGGCCCGGAGCCCTGTCCGCCCTGCTCCTGCCGGTGCGCAGGGCGAGCTGTTCGATGCCGAGCGCGCACGCGATCAGCAGCGGGGCGGCGGGGCCGGACGGCCCCGCGGGTTCGCCCATCAGGCCCCCCTACGGAGGTCCGTGCGGCCGGCGAAGGGGTCGCCGTGCACGTACCGCCCGAGTGCGGTGAGCGGGAAGACCTGCCGGTAGAGGTGGTAGTTGATGGAGAAGTCCCAGGGGAAGCCGGTCCCGGTGAAGTACGGCTCGTCCCAGGAGCCGTCGGCCTGCTGGGTCTCGGTGAGCCAGGCGACCCCGCGGGCCACGGCCGCGGTGTCCCGCCGGCCCGCGGCGAGCAGTGCGAGCAGCGCCCAGGCCGTCTGGGACGCCGTCGAGGCACCGTGGCCGATCCACTTGTCCTCGTTGTACGAGCGCAGGTCCTCGCCCCAGCCGCCGTCGTCGTTCTGGACGGACTCCAGCCAGCCGACCGCGCGCCGGATCGAGGGATGCGCCGCGGGCAGTCCGGCGGCGATCAGCGCGGGAACCACCGACCCCGTTCCGTATACATAGTTGACGCCCCATCGGCCGAACCAGCCGCCTGCCACGTCCTGTTCGGCGAGCAGCCACTCGATGCCGCGCCGGGTGACGGGGTTCGCGGAGTGGCCCTCGATGGCCAGCATCTCCACCACGTGCCCCGTGACGTCCGCCGACGGCGGGTCGATGACCTCGCCGAAGTCGCAGAAGGGCAGCCGGTTGGGGAACGGACTGGTGTTGTCTGCGTCGAACGCTCCCCAGGCGCCGTTGCGGGACTGCATGCCGACGTTCCAGCGCACCCCCCGCTCGATGGCTGCCTCGATCCGTGCCGGATCCGGGTGGCGGACCCGGCGCAGCGCGAGGACCACCTCCGCGGTGTCGTCGATATCGGGGTAGTTGTCGTTGTGGAACTCGAACGCCCAGCCGCCCGGCGGGAGTTGGGGCCGTCGTACCGACCAGTCGCCCGGCCGGGCGATCTCCTCGTCCAGCATCCAGTCGGCCGCCTTCACGAGCGCCGGATGGTCGGGGCTGAGCCCGGCGTCGGCGAGCGCGATGGTGGCGAGACAGGTGTCCCAGACCGGGGACTGGCAGGCCTCGATCATGCGGGCGCCGTCCTCGCGCCAGACCGCGAACCGGTCCAGCGAGGCGAGTCCGGCCCGCATCACCGGGTGGTCGAGGTCGTAGCCCAGCAGATGCAGCGCGATGACGGAGTAGACGGCGGGCGGCTGGATCCCGCCCCAGCAGCCGTCGTTCTCCTGACGTTCGATGATCCAGCGGGCTGCCGCGTTCATGGCGAGACGCCGCACTGCGCGCGGTGCGATCCGGTGATAGAGGTGCAGCGCCTTGTCGAGGCGCTGGAAGACACCGTCCCAACTGGCCGCCGGAGCGGGGCGCCTGGCTGGGTTCGGGTCGCCCGGGTCGGTGTGCAGCTCGTCCAGCGCGAAGGGGGCGGGCCGCACCGGCCGCTTCGCGGAGACGACCGTGAGCGGCACGATGGTCTGGCGGGCCCAGCAGCCGAAGTCGTAGATGTTGAGCGGGACCCACTTCGGGAAGAACATGAGCTCGGGCGGGAGCTCCGGCAGGTCGTCCCATTTCCACCAGCCGAACAGGGCCAGCCAGATCCTCGTGAACACCCGGCTCGCCGCGATCCCGCCCTGTTCCCTGACCCACCCCGCGGCACGGGCCATGTGCGGGTCCTCCGGCCGGTCGCCGGCCAGCCGCAGTGCCACGTACGCCTCGATGGTGGCGGAGAGGTCCCCGGGGCCGCCGTGGAACGTGGCCCAGGTGCCGTCACCGAGCTGCTCGCCGCGGATGAAACGCCCGGCCGCCCGGACCGTGGCGGAATCCTGGATTCCGAGGAACTGGCGCAGGAGGAGGTCCTCGGCGTCCATGGTGACGTTGGTGGCGAGGTCGCCCTTCCACCAGCCCTGCTCGTCCTGCTTGCCGAGGAGATGCTCCACCGAGCGTTCCGCGGCCCGCCGCGCGGCGGCCAGTACGTCGTCCGCGGCGATGGTTGATTCGGTTGTCGGTCTACTGGCCGAGGCCGCGCGGGGATCCACAGCCCCGGTGCTTCCGTCGGTCGTCGCTGTCATGGCTTCCCCTTCGTGCAGTTGGTCCTCTGCTGTGCTGGGGTCTCCGTCGGCCGGCGTCCGTGACGAACGCCGGCCGGCGACTGCGAGTCATATGGACCAGATGGCGATCATCTCTTTCGTACGACGACGAAGTCCGCGAGCGCCGTGAGCTGCGCCCGCACGGTTTCGGGCATATCGACACCGTGCAGCGCCTCGATGGCGACCGCATGCTGACGACGCGCCTCCTGAGCGGTCCATTCGCGGCCGCCCGCCTCCTCGATGAGTGCCGCACGGGCGGCGAACTCCTCTTCGGAGAAGCTGTCGAAGTCGCTGCTCTTCGCGTCGGCGGCGAGCAGCTCGCCCAGGCGCTCGGAGGCCGGTCCGCCCGCGGCGAGCGCGGCGACGACCGGCAGGGACTTCTTGCGCTGGCGCAGATCGCTCCAGGTCTGCTTGCCGGTGGTCTCCGGGTCGCCCCAGATGCCCAGCAGGTCGTCGACCGCCTGGAAGGCGAGGCCCAGGTGGTAGCCGTACGCCTCCAGGACGTCGGCGGTACGGTCGTCGGCGCCGCCGAGCACCGCACCGATGGAGCAGGCGCAGGCGAGCAGGGCGCCCGTCTTGTTGCCCTCCATCTCCAGGCACTCCTCGACGGTGACCCGCTCGCGGTGCTCGTAGGAGATGTCCTGGGCCTGCCCGTCGATGAGCTTGCGGGTGGCCGAGGTCAGCCGCCGGGCCGCGCGGCCCGCCTCGACCGTCCCCAGCTCCAGCAGGACCTCGTTGGCCAGCGCGAAGAGCGCGTCACCCACCAGGATCGCCTGGGCGGGGCCGTGCACCTTCCACACCGTGTCGCGGTGGCGCCGCTGCTCGTCCCCGTCCATCAGGTCGTCGTGCAGCAGCGAGAAGTTGTGCACGAGTTCGACGGCCACGGCGCCGGGGATACCGGCCTCCGCGGCTGCGCCGGCCGCCTCGGCGGACAGCAGGGCCAGCGCCGGGCGCACGGCCTTGCCGCCGTCGCCGTCGGAGGGCCTTCCCTGGGCGTCGATCCAGCCGAAGTGGTAGGCGGCCACGGTGTCCATGGGCGGTGCGAGCCGGTCGACGGCGGCCCGGAGCACCGGCGTGGAAAGGGCCCGTCCGCGCTCCAGAAGCGCGGTGACGTCCGTGGTGTCCGCCACGGTGTCGGAAGCCGGATTCGCCGGGGTCACTGACTCTCCTCTTGTTCCGGTGGTACTGCTCATGCCGCCTCCTGCAGCGGATGTTCGTGGGGGTGGCCGAGCGCCAGGAGCGCGGCGTCCGCGGCGCCGGCACCGCTGCGGACGGCGCCCTCCATCGTGGCCGGCCAGCCGGTGGCGGTCCAGGCGCCGGCCAGGAAGAGGCCGGGTGCCCTGGTCCGGGTCCCGGGCCGCAGCCTGCCGACTCCGGGGGCGGGCGCGAAGGTCGCCGTCCGCTCCCGGGTGACGAAGAAGTCCCTGATCCCCGCGCCGCGAGCGGCCGGCAGCAGCCGCTCCAGCTCGGGCAGGTAGCGCGCGCGCAGCTCGGCGACGGGCAGGTCGATCTCCTCACCGGCCGCGGACTGGGAGACCGCGAGGTACTGCCCGGGTCCGGTGAGGCCCGAGGCCTCGGTACGGTCGAAGACCCACTGGACCGGTGAGCCGAGCGCGGTGAAGAACGGCCGCCGCAGCACCTTGCGGTCGTAGACCACGTGCACGTTGAGGATCGGCGAGTTGCCGATCTCCAGCAGCCGCTCCGGCGCGTCGAGCGCGCCCTCGGGCAGCAGGCCGTGGGCCTCGTGCTGCGGTACGGCCAGCACGACGGTGTCCGCCTCGATCCGCTCGGCCCCGGTGTCGACCACCCAGCGCCCGTCGTCGGTACGGGTGAGCGATCCGGCCTTCGTCCGCAGTTCGGTGCGGACACCGGCGGAGTCCAGGGCCTTGCGGCTCAGCGTGTCGTGGATGTCGCCGAGCGGCACGCTCGCCCAGCCGATGTCGGCGGCGCCGGGATCCGAGAGGAGGCCGGTCTTGAAGACCTTCGCGGCGAGCGCGAGCGAGGAGTTCGGCGCGGTGGCGTTGAGCGTCGCGACGCCGACCAGGTCCCAGAGGGCCTCGACGGTGCGCGGCGACTGGCCGTGCCGGGCGAGCCAGCTGCCGAAGTCGGTGTCGTCCAGCGCCGGATCGTCCGGGTCGAGCCGGCCGAGGGCCAGCGCGGCGCGCCCCACGCTCGCCCGCTCGGCGAGCGAGAGGTGCGGGTATCCGGCGAGTCCGGCGGCGAGGTGGAACGGAACCGGCAGCCCATTGCGGCGCAGCCGCCCGAGCCGCGGTCCCGCGGGCCGTCCGACGTCGAGAACGGGCACGTCCAAACGGTTTTGCAGGGGGGCCAGACGGGCGCCGTCGACGCGGTCGAGGAACCAGCGGTAGGCGTCGCAGCAGCGCAGATAGACGTGCTGGCCGTTGTCGACCGTCAGTTCGCCGCGCCGGAAGGAGAAGGCGAGGCCGCCGAGCCGGGGCCGTCCTTCGAGCAGGGTCACGTCAAGCCCGGCGTCGGCCAGACGCAGGGCCGAAGTGATGCCGGCAAGCCCGCCGCCGATCACCACCGCCCGGGACGAACGCAGGCTGCGGTCCGTCATGAATCCCCCTCTCGCCAGGTCTTTCCCGTCAGGGACGCAGCGGTACGGCCGGAGGTTGCCCACCGTCCGGACTGATCATCCATGGTGCTCATGGTGCGCGAGATGTCCGTGAGGCGCATTCAGACACGCCCCCTGGCCGTCCGGCGCGAGATGTAGCGGGCGTCGAGACCCGACAGGCCGCGCACCGCCACGTATGCCTTCTCGTGGCCCGGCAGCGAGACCCGGCCGCGCAGCACCGCCTCGGGGTCGCGCTCGATCCGGTCGAGGAGCCTGCGGTAGATACCGGCCATCGCCGCCACACACGCACCGCTGCGCCGGTCCAGCATCGGCAGCAGCCGGTAGCCCTCGGCGAACAGGGCGCGGGCGCGGCGGACCTCGAAGTGGATCAGTCCCGCGAAGTCCGAGCCGGGCGGCGGGGTGGCCCGGTGGAAGCCCTCGGAACAGCCGAACTTGGCGAGGTCGTCGGCGGGCAGGTAGGTGCGCCCGTTGCCCGCGTCCTCGCGCACGTCGCGCAGGATGTTGGTCAGCTGGAGCGCGAGGCCGAGCGTGTCGGCGTACTCCGCTGCGCGTTCGGCGCCGGGCGCGCCCGGTTCCGTACCGAAGACGCCCAGACTGAGACGGCCGATGGCGCCCGCGACGCACCGGCAGTAGGTCTTGAGGTCGTCCCAGGTCTCGTAGGTCGCGCCGCGCACGTCCATGAGCACGCCGTCGATGAGCTCGTCGAGCCCCTCCAGCGGCAGCGGGAACCTGCGGGCGGCGTCGGCGAGTGCGACGGCCACCGGATCGGTGTCGTCGTCGTCGACCGCGCCGTCCCGTACCCGGTCCAGCAGTGTGCGGGTGCTCTCCAGGCGGACGCGCTTGGTCTCCGGCTCCAGCTCGCCGTCACCGATGTCGTCGACACGACGGGAGAAGGCGTACAGCGCCGACATGGCCTGTCGCTTCTCGGCCGGCAGCAGCCTGATGCCGTACGCGAAGTTCCGCGCCTGCTGTCCGGTGACCGCCTCGCAGTAACTGTATGCGGCCTGTACCGGTGCCGACATGTACGTCGTCTGTCCCTCCACGGTCCGGCTCACCCCTCTCTACGCGCTCTTCGCAAGACAACTCCCACCTCGCGCAGCAGGCTGGGCTTGGTGGGCTTGGGCGGTCCGGGCAGTACATCGAACCCGGCGGCCGCGATCGCGGTGAGGGCGGCACGCCCCCCACCCACAAATCCGGCGAGAAGCAGCTTGAGCCTGCCGTGGACGCTACCCACCAGGGGGGTGCCTTCATTCAGCAGATCCCCGGCGCGTTCCGCCTCGTACGCGACCAGCGCCCGCACGGATGCGCCCCCGGAGGGCGCCGCCAGATCGGATTCGGCCACATGGAACCTTGCCATGTCGTCGGCCGGCAGGTAGATCCGGTCCCGTCCGAGGTCCTCGGTGACGTCCTGGAGGTGCTCGGCGATCTGCAGCGCGGTGCAGACGGCGTCGGAGCGGCGGATCCGTTCGGGGCTCGCGGTCCCGGTGAGCTGGAGGACCAGGCGGCCGACGGGGTTCGCGGAGAGCTCGCAGTAGGCGAGCAGCTCCTCGTACGTCCCGTAGCGGCGGATCTTCTGGTCCTGCCGGTTGGCCTCGATGAGGCCGAGGAAGGGTTCGGGCGTGAGCGAGCAGCGCCGCACGGTGGGGCGGAGTGCCTGCATGAGGGGGTGGTGCGGGGTCTCGCCCGTGGTGGTGAAGATACGGCGCAGGTCGGTCTCCAGGGCGTCGAGCATCGCGAGCCGGTCCTCCGCCTGGGCCGGGTCGAGACCGAGGTGGCGGGCGTCACCGCCGCCGGGGGCGAGGTCGCCGTCGCCGATGTCGTCGACGAGCCGGGCGTAGCCGTAGACGGCCATCAGGTCGTCGCGCCAGGCGCGCGGCAGGAAGAAGGGAGCCACCGGAAAATTCTCGTCGGCGGCCTTGTCAAGGGTTCCGGGTACGTCGGAATCGAGCCGCGTCCGGCGGGCACGCGTCACTGCGGACCGCCCTGCGCGGGGACGGCGTGAGCACCTCGGAGCTGGAGATCATCCGTCATAGCCGTCACATCTCCCGTTCTACACTGCCGACCCAAAACAACCCATTCCGGACACGCCGCCCGCCCTCCCCAGTGCGGAGGACCCTGGAGGCCTTCCACTCAGGCGGTATCGCCCCACTTGCAACGAATCAGCACCGGTACAGCTTACGTTGTACAACGCTCATCGATACGCCGGGGTGCGGGACGCACATCGAGTGCGCGCCGTGCCGTGCCAACTTTCCCCGTGTGCAAGTAAATTGACGTCATCCGGCGGGAGGAGATCTTGCCGGGAGGCATACGACGAGCCGTGGACGCCCGGAGTCCGGTCCACGATCCGGACGCGCACAGCGGCCTCCGCCGGAGTCGTCCGGCGGAGGCCGCTGCCCTGCGGAGTGTCGGGGAGGCGTTACTTGCCGGTCTCCCGCTCGTACGCCTTGAGGACCTCGTCGGTCGGACCGTCCATCAGCAGCTCGCCCTTCTCCAGCCACAGCACCCGGTCGCAGGTGTCCCTGATCGACTTGTTGCTGTGGCTGACCAGGAAGACGGTGCCGGCCTCCTTGCGGAGCTCGCGGATGCGCGCCTCGGAACGGATCTGGAACTTCCGGTCACCGGTCGCCAGAGCCTCGTCGATCATGAGGACGTCGTGGTTCTTGGCGGCCGCGATCGAGAACCGCAGCCGGGCGGCCATGCCCGAGGAGTACGTCCGCATCGGCAGGGTGATGAAGTCGCCCTTCTCGTTGATCCCGGAGAAGTCGACGATGTCCTGGTACCGCTCCCGGATCTCCTCGCGGCTCATCCCCATGGCGAGTCCGCCCAGGACGACGTTGCGCTCGCCGGTCAGATCGCTCATCAGCGCCGCGTTCACCCCGAGCAGCGAGGGCTGGCCGTCGGTGTAGACCTTGCCGTGCTCGGTCGGGAGCAGACCGGCGATGGCCCGCAGCAGGGTCGACTTGCCGGAACCGTTGGTCCCGATGAGACCGATCGCCTCGCCCCGGTAGGAGGTGAAGGTCACGCCCCGCACGGCGTGCACCTTGCGGACCCCGCGTTCCTCGCCCTTGCCCCGGCGCAGCATCCGGTTCAGTGCCGCGGTGGCGCTGCCCTTGCCACCGCCGCCGTTGACGCGGTACACGATGTGCACGTCGTCGGCGATCACGGTGGGGACGCGCGCCCCGGTGTTGTCCTCAGCCACGGCCGTACCGTTCCTCTGCCTTCCAGAAGTACACGAAGCCCACGATGCCCACCAGGAGCGCCCAGACGAGGCCGACCGCCCAGACGTGCGACGGCAGGTTCTCGGAGCCGTAACCGTCGATCAGCGCGAACCGGACCAGGTCCATGTAGATGGCCGCCGGGTTGTACTGCAGCACATCGGTGATCCAGGCCGGCTTGTTCTCCAGCATCACCGGGATGGAGAACATGACGCCCGACGCGTACATCCAGGTCCGCATGACGAAGGGCATCAGCTGGGCCAGGTCGGGAGTCTTCGCCCCGAGCCTCGCCATGACCAGCGCCAGACCGGTGTTGAAGAAGAACTGCATCACCAGGGCGGGGATCACGAGCAGCCAGGACAGCCGGGGATAGCTGCCGAAAGCCACGGTGACCGCGACCAGCACGATCATCGAGTACAGAAGCTGCTGGAGCTGCTGGAGCGAGAAGGAGACGGGCAGCGATGCACGCGGGAAGTGCAGCGCCCGCACCAGCCCGAGGTTGCCGGAGATGGCGCGGACGCCGGCCATCACCGAGCTCTGGGTGAAGGTGAAGACGAAGACCCCGGTCACCAGGAACGGGATGAACACCTCCTGGGTCATCCCCCTCTTCGTGCCGAGGATCAGGCCGAAGATAAGGAAGTACACCGCGGCGTTCAGGAGCGGGGTGGCCACCTGCCAGAGCTGCCCGAGCTTGGCCTGGCTGTACTGCGCGGTCAGCTTGGCCCGGGAGAACGCCATGATGAAGTGGCGCCGCCCGCGGAGCTGGCGGATGTACTCGAGGAGTCCGGGCCGGGCACCGCTGACTGTCAGACCGTATTTCGCGGCCAGCTCGGCCGCGCTCAGGCCGTCGTCGGCTGATGGCGGCTTGCTCAGCGCAACCGCACCATCATGGGTTGTGTCACTCACCAGATGAAACTCTCGTATTCAAAATGCGCAGCCAGTCGCGGGCGCGGCTCAGGGCGGACAGGTCCCGATAAGAAAAATACGCCTCATGCTCCCAGAGGCGAGCCTCTCAGATGACCGGAGGGCGGCCTAGTCTGGTCAGCCGCCACACCGTACGCCACTTCATGGGGCGCCGCGGTCCGCAGGGTTTCGACCAGCCCTCCCGGAAGCCGCCGAACCATGCCTTCAGCGCCGGGCCGGACGGCCTGCGGAGCAGAGTGAGCAGCAGCCACACACCGAGGTACACGGGGACCAGCGGCGCGGGCAGGTTGCGGCGGGCCAGCCAGACCCGGTTGCGGGCCACCATGCGGTGGTAGACGGCGTGCCTGGACGGGGCGGTGGTGGGGTGGTTGAGCACCATGTCGGCGCGGTAGTCGATCAGCCAGCCGGCGTCCAGCGCCCGCCAGGCGAGATCGGTCTCCTCGTGCGCGTAGAAGAAGTCGCCGGGCAGCGGGCCGACCTCGGCGATGACCCGGGTGCGTACGGCGTTGGCGCCCCCGAGGAACGTCGTCACCCGAGACGAGCGCAGCGGGTCGGCGGCGCGCAGCCGCGGCACGTGGCGCCGCTGGGTCTCCCCGGTGTCCGGGTCGGCGATCCGGAAGCTGATGATGCCGAGCTTGGGATCGGCCTCGAACGCCTGCCGGCACAGTTCCGCGGTGTCCGTGAGCGGCAGCAGCCCGTCGTCGTCCAGGAACAGCAGGGCGTCCACGTCGGCGCCGGACGGCCCGAAGGCCTCGATGCCGACGTTGCGGCCGCCGGGGATGCCCAGGTTCTCGGGCAGTTCGACGGTGCGCACGCCCGCGGGGACGTCCGGTACGGGAGAGCCGTTGCCGACGACGACCACCTCGATCCGGTCGCCGTCCTGCTTGGCGACCGAATCGAGCAGGGCGCGCAGCTCGGCCGGGCGGTTGCCCATCGTGATGATGACCGCGCCGAGTTTCATGGGGGTGCTCACTTCAGCCTGCTCGACGCCAGGACCGACACGAGGTGGAGGAGGGTCTGCAGCAGGGCGATGCCGGCCAGCACCGCGACCGCGAGGCGGCTGAAGAAGAGGTCGTCCCTGACCGAGTCCACGACGGCCGCGACCAGGATCACCAGCGATGCCTCGACGCAGAGGATCAGCCGGTGGAACTTCAGCGCACCGGCGGCCCGGCGCGCGAACGCCATGCCGGACGAGCGCGGCTCGGACGCCGCCTCCTTGACCGGCGGCAGACCGCCCTGGTGGCGTGCGACACCGACGAGGTCGGTCTCGGCCTTGATCAGGATGGCGCCCAGGGCCGCGAGTGTGCCCAGGAAGGCCCACAGCCAGTCGATCCGTCCGTTGCCCCACAGGTCGGCGGCGCGCAGGCCGAAGCCGACCAGCACGGCCGCGTCGCAGAGGTAGGCGCCGACCCGGTCCAGATAGACCCCGCCCAGCGAGAACTGCTTCTTCCAGCGGGCCAGCTCGCCGTCGACGCAGTCGAGCAGCAGGTAGAGCTGGACCATGAGCACGCCGAGCAGCGCACCGGTGATCCCCGGAACGAGCAGGGCCGGAGCGGCGAGCACACCCGCGACGGTCATCAGGTAGGTCAGCTGGTTGGGCGTGACCTTGGTGTTGACCAGGTACCGGTCCACGCGCAGCGAGACCTCGCGCATGTAGATCCGGCCCGCCCAGTGTTCACCGCTGCGCCGGTCCTTGACGCCCGGGGGGTGAACGACCGGGCGAAGTTCAGCTACTGATGGTCTTGGCATAGTCGGCGTACGCGTCCCTGATCTGGTCGGTGGACAGGCTGAGGTGTTCCAGGACCGTGAAGCGTCCCGGACGGGTCTGCGGGGCGTAGTCGACGGCCTGGACGAACTCGTCGGCGGTGAAGCCGATCTCCGTGGGCAGGACCGGGAGGCCGTGCCGGCGAAGGACCTCCGCGAAGAGCCCCGACGCCTCGTGGGCTCCGCGCAGGTGCATGGCGAAGGCGGCGCCGAGGCCGACCTGCTCGCCGTGGCTCGCGGCCCGCTTGGGGAAGAGCAGGTCGAAGGCGTGGCTGATCTCGTGGCAGGCGCCGGACGAGGGCCGGGTGTCGCCGCTGATCGAGATGGCGATGCCGGAGAGCACCAGCGACTCGGCGAGGACGGTGAGGAACTCGTCGTCGGCGACGGTGCCGGGGTGGCGCAGCACGGCTTCGCCGGCGGTACGGGCCATGGCCGCGGCCAGTCCGTCGATCTGCTCGTTGTTGACCTGGTGCGAGAGCTCCCAGTCCGCGATCGCGGAGATGTTGGAGATCGCGTCACCGATGCCGGAGCGCACGAAGCGGTCCGGGGCCGCCCTGATCACCGAGAGGTCGATGACCATGGCGATCGGCATCGGGACACCGTAGGAGCCGCGTCCGTTGTCGTTGTCCAGGGTCGCCACGGGTGAGCAGAGGCCGTCGTGGGCGAGGTTCGTGGCGACCGAGACCAGCGGCAGGCCGACCCGGGCCGCGGCGTACTTCGCCACGTCGATGATCTTGCCGCCGCCGAGACCGACCACGGCGTCGTACCGCTTGCCCTTGATGTCGTCGGCCAGCTGTACGGCGGCGTCGATGTTGCCGCCCGCGACGCAGTACCAGTCGGCGCCCGGCAGGGCCGGTGCGAGCTTCTCGCGCAGGGCCTGTCCGGAGCCGCCGCTGATCGCGATCGCGAGCTTGCCGGAGGCGGAGATCCGCTGGTCCGCGAGGAGACCGGCCAGATCGTCCATGGCGCCCCGGCTGATGTCGACGAAGACGGGGGACGGGATGAGCCGGGTCAGTACTGGCACGCGATCTTCCTGCCCTTCTCGAGGTCGTCGTGGTTGTCGATCTCGACCCAGGTGACCTCACCGATGGGCGCCACGTCGACGGTGAAGCCGCGGTTGACGAGCTCCTGGTAGCCGTCCTCGTAGTAGAGGTCCGGGTCGCGCTCGAACGTCGTCCTCAGGGCGTCCGCGAGCGCCTCGGCGGCCTCCGCCTCGATGAGGGTGACGCCGATGTACTCACCGGTGGCGGTGGCCGGGTCCATCAGCTTGGTGATCCGCCGAACGCCCTTGCCGTCCTCGGTGATGACCTTCATCTCCTCGTCGGCGAGGTTCTTCACCGTGTCGAGGGCGAGGATGATCTTCTGGCCCTTGCCGCGCGCGTCCAGCAGGGTCCGCTCGACGGAGACCGGGTGCACGGTGTCGCCGTTGGCGAGGATCACACCGCGCTTGAGGACCTCGCGGGCACACCACAGGGAGTAGGCGTTGTTCCACTCCTCGGCCTTGTCGTTGTCGACCAGGATGATCTTGAGGCCGTACTTCGCCTCCAGCTCCTCCTTGCGGTCGTAGACGGCTTCCTTGCGGTAGCCGACGACGATCGCGACCTCGGTGAGGCCGATCTCGGCGAAGTTGGCCAGCGTGAGATCGAGGACGGTCTTCTCGCCGTCCACCGGCACGAGAGCCTTGGGAAGCGTGTCGGTGTAGGGGCGCAGGCGCCGTCCTGCGCCGGCTGCCAGTACGAGGCCGATCATGCGGGTTCTCCTTCGTCGTGAACGGCGGGTGCCCCGGAGGACACCCAGAAGCGGATGGACTCCACCAGCACGACCAGTGCCACGGCCACCGCGAGAGCGGTGAGTGCCACGGTGAAGCCCGGGGCTCCGGTGAGTACGGCGGCGAGTACGGCCACCACCAGGGTGCGGCCCTCGTGCCCGCCGATCGTTCGCACCAGCCACTGGGGCGGCGCGCCGGTGCCGCCTCGAATGCGGTACACCGTGTCGTAGTGATGGTAGGCGACGGCCGATACCAGTCCGAAGGCCGCGGGAAGCGCCCCGTCTATGTCGCTGCGGGCGGCCAGCGCGAGGATCGTGCAGTACTCGGCCGCCCGGAAGACCGGGGGTACGAGCCAGTCGAGCGCGCCCTTGAGGGGGCGGGCCACGGCTATGCCGGAGCAGACCGCGTAGAAGACCGCGGCGACGATCATCTGCCGGCTGCCGAAGGGCTGCTGGAGCGCGGCGGCGATCAGTGCGCCGGCGCCCACGACCGCGACCACCGGGGCGGTCCAGGCGCCCGGGATCCGGGGGCCGCGGGCCGCCACGAGCTGGGCGAGCGGACCGGAGTCCGCGAGGTCCGCGAGGGCCTGGGCGGCCCGGTCGGTGCGGCGGGCCCTGCGGGTCAGGGAGCGCAGCAGCCGGCCCGCCGTGGTGTAGCAGGCCGCGAAGGCGCAGCCGACGAGCAGTGCGTAGAAGACGATCCGGGGGGTGGTGAGCGCGGTCAGTACGGCGATCATCGCCCAGCGCTCGCCGATCGGGAGCACGATCATCCGGCGCAGCCAGACCGTCCAGCCGACGCTGTCGAGCTTGTCGGAGAGGGCGGCGGTGGGGCTGGAGTTCGCCACCGCGTCGTGGTTCGCCTCGTTGAACGAGAAGTCGATGACGTGCCGGCAGGACTGGAGCACCATCGCGCCGAGCGCCAGGGCCCAGACGTCGTCGCCGCCGCGGGCGGCGCCGAGTGCGAGGCCCGCGTAGTAGGCGTACTCCTTGGCGCGGTCGAAAGTGGCGTCCAGCCAGGCGCCCATCGTCGAGTACTGGAGCGAGTAACGGGCGAGCTGCCCGTCGGTGCAGTCCAGGACGAAGGAGAAGAGCAGCAGCAGCCCGGCCGCGACATATCCGCCGCGGGTGCCGGTGGCCGCGCAGCCGGCCGCGACCAGGGCGGTCAGCAGTGACGCGGTGGTGACCTGGTTGGGGGTGAACCCGCGGCGCGCGCACCAGCGGGCGATGTAGCGCGAGTACGGGCTGATGCAGTACGTGGTGAAGAAGCCGTCGCGCGCCTTGACGGCGCTGCGCAACCGGACCGCCTCGTCATCCACGGCGGCGACGCCGGAGAGCGCGGTGGCACGCGCGGCGTCGTCCGCCGGTACGGCCGCGACGAGCGAGCCGAGCTCCGGGCGCTGCACCTCGGCGCCCTCGGCGTCCATCGTGGCGGCGAGCCGGCCGGGCACGGTGCGGTCGACGACCGTGGCGGTGCTGCCGGGCGGGCCGGCGGGAACGTCCGCGCCGACCGCCTTGCCGGTGCTGCTCAGGGCGCGGACCAGCGCGGGACGCGCCTCGGGCTGCACGGTGAGAGCGCCGGGCACGGTGGCGGCGGGGAAGCGGGGATCGGTCAGTCCGAGCCGCAGGGCGTGGACATGGCCGACGAAACGGGGGTCGACGAGCGCGACCCGCCTGTCGGCGGGGACGGCGGACAGCAGCCGCGCGGCCTCTCCGGCATCGGCGGCGGCCTGGACGTCGAAGCCCAGTGACCGCAGATCGGCCTCGATGGACGATCCGGGTACCGGAGCACCTGTGAGAATGGCGGTCGACAGACGAACTCACTCCTTGGTGCTGACATGGGTCGGTGCGCGACGGCACGGCCCCGATGCGGGCCGGCGGCATGTCGGCAGAGGCTATCGGATGAACGGAAGCGGGAGTTCACTGCCCGTTTATGCTCCGTTCCGGGCGGACCTGGATCATGCGGCACCGTCCGCGATCATCATCGTCGATGGCCACCCCGCCTGACAAAACGCGGTGGGACGGATCCGCGGCCTGCCCGGTGGATCAAGGCCGGACAGGCCCTGGGTGTACTGACCCGTGTCGTCAAACTGCCGCCTGCCGCGCGGCGTCTGGCACGCACTCCCCCAAGCTCTCGGCTTCGCTCGAGCAGGGAGGGGCCCCCTCCCGCGTTACCGGAATGCCCTAGTAGCTCCTTCCCCGAGCTCTCAACTGCGTTCGAGCAGGGGAGACCCCATCCGCATCCATCCCGGCGCCTTACGATCGCACCCACCAGACGCCGCGCGGCCGCCCTTCGGGCGACGACGGCAGTTTGACGACACGGCCTAGTCTGACCCGCATGACATGGCTGATCACAGGCGGAGCTGGATATATCGGGGCACATGTGGTGCGGGCCATGAAGGAGGCCGGGGAGCGGGTGGTCGTTCTCGACGACCTCTCGACCGGCAACCCGGACCGACTGCCCGCCGAAGTCCCGCTGGTGCGGGGCTCGACCGCCGACCGCGCACTGCTGGACCGGGTACTGACGGAGCACGCGGTGAGCGGTGTCATCCATCTCGCGGCGAAGAAGCAGGTCGGTGAATCCGTCGAGAAGCCGCTCCTGTACTACCGGGAGAACATCGGCGGGCTGACCGTCCTCCTGGAGGCCGTCGCGGCCGCCGGCGTGCGCAGCTTCCTGTTCTCCTCGTCGGCCGCGGTGTACGGCGTACCGGAGGCGGAGCTGATCACCGAGGAGGCTCCCTGCGAACCGATCAATCCGTACGGCGGGACCAAGCTCGCCGGGGAGTGGCTGGTGCGGGCGGCCGGGCAGGCTCACGGGCTGTCCACCGGCTGTCTGCGCTACTTCAACGTGGCGGGCGCGGCCGAGCCGGAATTGTCGGACACCGGCGTCTTCAACGTGATCCCGATGTTCTTCGAACGGCTGACCCGCGGTGAGGCCCCGCGTATCTTCGGTGACGACTACGCCACCCCCGACGGCACCTGCATCCGTGACTACATCCATGTCGCCGACCTCGCCGACGCGCATCTGGCTGTCGCAGGGCGGCTGGCCGCGCAGGACGGACCCGGGGACCTGACCGTCAACATCGGCCGCGGCGAGGGCGTCTCGGTGCGCGAGCTGGCCGATCTGGTGGCGGAGGTCACCGGCCTCGACCGGAAGCCCGAGTCCGAGCCCCGCCGGCCCGGGGACGCGTCGAAGGCGGTCGCGTCCTGCGACCGGATCTCCGGCGAGCTGGGCTGGTCGGCCCGGCGCGGGGTGCGCGAGATGGTCACGTCGGCCTGGCAGGGTTGGCTGCTGCACCACCCCGTGCCGTCCGCCCCGTGAGCTGTCCGCCGCTCTGACCGCCACCCGTCAACCGCTCTGACCTGCAACCATTTCCGCAGGTCAGAGCAGTTGACAACGGTGTTCACTGCCGTGTTGCCCGATACCCCCCGCCCGTAGTTCACTGGCATTGCTCGGGCCGATCGCGTCCGGGTCCGCGCGACGACCGGGAGGCGTCCCCATGGGGGCTGGGCACGATCACGGACATTCGCACGGCGGCCCCGCACCCACCGGCACGGCGGCCGCCGCGTACCAGGGACGGCTGCGGATCGCGCTGGGCATCACGCTCACCGTGACCGTCATGGAGATCGTCGGCGGGCTGCTGTCCGGCTCCCTGGCGCTGATCGCCGACGCGGCCCACATGGCGACCGACGCGCTGGGCCTCGGCATGGCTCTGCTGGCGATCCACTTCGCCAACAAGCCGGCCGGACCGAACCGAACCTTCGGCTACGCCCGCGCCGAGATCCTCGCCGCGCTGGCCAACTGTCTGCTGCTGCTCGGGGTCGGCGGCTACCTCCTCTTCGAGGCGGTGGAGCGCTTCGTCAGCCCGGCCGAGACCAGGGGCGGACTGACGATCGCCTTCGCCCTGGTCGGCCTGGTGGCGAACGTGGTGTCGCTGTCGCTGCTGATGCGCGGGCAGAAGGACAGCCTCAATGTGCGGGGCGCGTATCTGGAAGTACTCGCGGACACCCTCGGTTCGGTGACCGTGCTGATCTCGGCGGGCGTCATCCTTGCCACCGGCTGGCAGGCCGCGGATCCGATCGCCTCGCTGCTCATCGGCCTCATGATCGTTCCGCGTACGGTGAAGCTGCTCAGGGAGACGCTGAACGTCCTGCTGGAGTCGGCGCCCAAGGGCGTCGACATGGGGGAGGTGCGCGACCACATCACGGCACTGCCCGGAGTGCTGGACGTCCATGACCTCCACGCCTGGACGATCACCTCCGGCATGCCGGTGCTCTCCGCCCATGTGGTGGTGCACCAGGAACTGCTCGACTCGATCGGGCACGAGAAGCTCCTGCACGAACTGCAGGGCTGTCTCGGAGACCACTTCGACGTCGAGCACTGCACCTTCCAGCTGGAGCCGAGCGGGCACGCGGAGCACGAGGCGAAGCTCTGCCGCTGAGTACGTGAAGGCCCACGGCCGCGCTGGGGCGACGGCCCCGGGAAGGCCCGTCGAAATCCCCGATGTACGGTGTAATCCCCTCTCGATCAAGGGTTCTCACGTTGACCGACAATGATCACGACACTCGCCGGACGAGGCGATGACGGCGCGGGTCGTCGATGATTCCGGGCCGGTTCCCCGGGGCACGATTCAGTACCCGGCGGCGTTCGGCGTCCGACGTGTGGGGCCGTGACCGTGACGCCCCGGCGCCGGACATGCCAGGACCCGAAGTGCGGACAAGCCGCCTTTGTACGGCAGACTTGAGCAGACTCGACGGGACCGGCGCACGAGGCCGGGACCACAGCGAAGGATGGGTATGCCGACCACACCAGCCACCGCGGCGAACACCTCGTCGAACGGCGCAGCAGAAGCGATCATGCTCGAACTGGTCGACGAGAACGGCACCACCATCGGCACGGCGGAGAAGCTCGCCGCCCACCAGGCACCCGGCCAACTGCACCGCGCGTTCTCGGTGTTCCTCTTCGACGAGCAGGGCCGGCTGCTGCTGCAGCGGCGCGCCCCGGGCAAGTACCACTCCCCCGGTGTCTGGTCCAACACCTGTTGCGGTCACCCGTACCCGGGCGAGGCGCCCTTCGCCGCCGCCGCCCGGCGGACGTACGAGGAGCTGGGCATCTCCCCCTCGCTGCTGGCGGAGGCGGGCACCGTCCGCTACAACCACCCGGACCCCGCCTCGGGTCTGGTGGAGCAGGAGTTCAACCACCTCTTCGTGGGCATGGCGCAGAACCGGCTGCGGCCGGATCCGGAGGAGGTGGGCGAGACTGCGTTCGTATCGGCCGAGGAGCTGGCCGAACGGCATGACCGGGCGCCGTTCTCAGCCTGGTTCATGACGGTGCTGGACGCCGCCAGGCCCGCGATCCGGGAGCTGACCGGTCCGGCTGCCGGCTGGTAGGCGGGGCCAGGGGCGCGGCTGGGTCAGGGGCGCGGCGGGGTCAGGGGCGCGGGCCTAGCGGCAGGGCCGCCCAGATGACCTTTCCGCCGCCCGCGGTGTGCTCCACGTCGCAGGCCCCGCCCGCCTCCCGGGTGATCTCCCGGACCAGCAGCAGTCCGCGCCCGCCCGTCTGCGCGTGGTCGGTCTCCAGCGCCGTCGGGCGGTACGGATGGTTGTCCTCGACGGACACCCTGACCCAGTCGGTACCCACGGCCACCTCCACGGCGAGTTCCGGAGAGAGCAGTGCCGCGTGCTTCACGGCGTTGGTGACCAGCTCGGAGACGATGAGCAGCAGCCCCTGGGCGATGTCGTCGTCCAGGGGCACGCCCTGGCGGTCCAGCAGATCGCGTACGGCGTGCCGGGCCTGGGGTACGGAGACGTCCGTGGCCGGGGCGGTGAACCGCCAGACCCCTTCGTACGGCACGGGCCTGGCGGGGACACTCCCGCGGCTCTCCATTGACCGGTACCCGCTTCCACTCGATGGTGACTGCACGTCGAGTACAGGGTGCGGGGCGTAGTCGGGCAGGTCCGCACCACTGAGCAGAAGTCGACCTCTATCGACAGAACTTGACCGAACAGCTGTGGGTACGTCAGCTATCGGACCGTTTTTGACCGTCTCCTGAAGGCTGGTCCTGCCCGCCCTGAGCCCCTCCCGCGGGCGTCAACTGGTCCGAGACCATCGAGACGATCCGGCGGCCCCCCACACCGATCGCGATGAGCCCGAGTCCGTCGAAGAGCAGGGCGAGCGAGAAGAAGCAGCCGAGCACGTAGAGGCTGCTGTGCGGCCAGTCGAAGAGGACCAGCAGACCCAGCAGCAGACCGAAGGCGCCCTGCAGGAGTGTCCAGCCGAACTGCGGGCCACGCACCACGACACTGCCGACGAGGCGGAACACCCCACCGGTCAGGAAGAGCAGTGCGGCGAACATGGTCAGCGCCTCGGCCGTGCCGTGCGGGTGGCGGATGACCACGACCCCGGCGGCGATGTTCAGCGCGGCGACGACCACGCCCAGCCAGAAGTAGCTGGTGCCGCGCGACTGGATCGCGTGGAGCAGCCCGACCAGGCCGCCGATCAGCAGCAGCCAGCCGAAGAGGATCATCGAGGTGAGCGTCGCGACGCCGGTGTAGACGAGACCGACCAGACCGGCGACGACGAGGAGAGCGCCGAGCAGGGCGAGGCCGCTGAAACTGCGGCTGAGCCTCCTGCCCTCTTGTGCGGGATCGGCCACCGGGAACTCCTCGGGGTGCGTGCCTGCTTCGCGGCCCCTTCTTGATCATAGGTTCGAACGGTACGGATAGCATCCGGCGCATGGACCGTACGGAACCCCGGCTGGAGCTCACCGTCGCGGACGGCGTCGCCACCCTCGTGATCAGCAACCCCGCCAAGCGCAATGCGATGACGGCCGCGATGTGGCAGTCGCTGCCCGTGCTGCTGGAGGAGCTGGCCGCCGACTCCTCGGTGCGCGCGCTGGTGCTGACGGGCGCCGGGGACACCTTCTGCGCCGGGGCGGACATCTCCTCCCTCCGCGATCCCTCGGGCGCCCCGCAGGAGCTCGCGGTGGCGGCCGAGGAGGCACTCGCCGCTTTCCCGCTGCCGGTCGTCGCGGCGGTGCGCGGCTACTGCGTGGGCGGGGGAAGCCAGCTGGCGGCCGCCTGCGATCTGCGGTTCGCCGAGGAGGGGGCGTTGTTCGGCGTCACCCCCGCCAAGCTCGGGATCGTCTACGCCGCGTCGTCGACCCGCCGGCTGGTCGCGCTGACGGGCCCGTCGACGGCGAAGCACCTGCTCTTCTCCGGCGAGCTGATCGGTACGGACCGGGCGCTGCGGACCGGTCTGGTCGACGAGGTGCTGCCCGCCGGCGAGCTGGACGAGCGGGTGGAGGCGTACGTCCGGGTCCTGGTGTCCCGTTCCCGGCTGACCCAGTCGGCCGCGAAGGAGTTCGCCGCGGGGCGCGAGGACCGGGACGCCCACTGGGCGGACCGGGCACGCCGCAGCGGCGACACCGCCGAGGGCGTCGCCGCGTTCCTGGAGCGGCGCACGCCCCGCTTCACCTGGCCGTCCCGGGCCTGACCGTCCCCGCCCCACCTGGCCGTCCGCGGCCTGCCCCTCCCGCTACTGGAGGATGAAGCGGCTCTTGGCGCGCCACTCCTCGACCAGCTCGGGCGGCGCCTTGTCGGGGGACCCGGCGTCGTACGGCGGCCGCGGGTCGTACTCGGTCAGCAGCTGCACGGACCGGGCGTGCCGCTCGCCCGCGATCCGGCCGAGCAGGGTGAGGCCCATGTCGATGCCGGAGGAGACGCCCGCGGCCGTGACGTACTTGCCGTCGATGACGACGCGTTCCCCGGTCGGCTCCACGCCGTAGTCCCGCAGCGCGTCGAGGGCGAGCCAGTGCGAGGTCCCTCGCCGCCCCTCCAGGAGCCCGGCGGCCGCGAGCAGCAGCGAACCCGTGCAGACGGAGGTCGTCCAGGTGCTGGTGGCGTCGGCGGTGCGCAGCCAGCCGAGCAGGGTCTCGTTCTCCATCTGGGCGCTCTGCCCCGGGCCGCCGGGGACGATGACCAGATCGGGCGCCGGGACGTCGTCGAGCGTCCGCTCGGCGACCAGCGAAAGGCTGCCGCTGTCGTTGGGCACCGGGCCGGTCCGCTCGGCGACGAAGACGGTCTCGGCGCCGGGCGCTCGGGACAGGATCTCGTACGGTCCGACGGCGTCGAGCGCGGTGAAGCGGTCGAAGAGGACGATGGCGATCTGCATGGGTGGCTGCCTGCCTTCGGTCAGTGAGGGAGTTCGGTCAGTGAGGGAGGGAGGGTGACGGACTCGGTGGGGCGGGGCCGGTCGACGGGCTCGCCGGCCGGCCGGTGACTGAACCGTCTGCGGTACTCGGCGGGCGCGGTGCCCAGCGCCTTGACGAACGCGCGGCGCATCGCCTCCGGTGTGCCGTAGCCGCACACCCGCGAGATACCGGCGACGCCGTCGGAGGTGTCCTCCAGGAGTCTGCGGGCCTGTTCGAGACGGACAAGGTCGACGTACCGGCCGGGTGTCATACCGGTCTCGGCCCGGAACGCACGGGCGAAGTGGCGCGGCGAGAGCCGGACGCGGGCGGCGAGGGCCTCGACGGACAGGTTGTCGCCGGGGTGTTCGGTGATCCAGTGCTGGACCTCGCGCAACGGTTCGCGCCGGGCCGTCTGGGCGCTGAGCTGGGCGCTGAACTGGGCCTGGTTCCCCGGCCTGCGCAGAAAGACCACCAGATGCCGGGCGACCGTGAGTGCCACGTCCCGGCCGTGGTCCTCCTCGACCAGTGCGAGCGCGAGATCGATGCCCGCGGTGACTCCGGCGGAGGTGGCCAGCCTGCCGTCCCGCACGAAGATCGGTTCCGGGTCGACCTCGACGGCCGGATAGGTGCGGGCGAGGTGGTCGCAGAGCGTCCAGTGCGTGGTCACCCGGTGTCCGTCCAGCTGTCCGGCCTCGGCGAGCAGCAGGGCACCAGTGCAGACGGATACGAGCCGTTCGGCGTGCGGGGCGTGCTCGCGCAGCCAGTCGACGAGGGCGGAGCCGGGGTCGCGGGTGCCCTGTCCGCCGGGAACGAGGAGGATGTGGGCGGGCCCGGCGTCCGCGAGGCTGCTGTCGGGAACGAGCGTGAGCCCGCTCGACGACCGGACCGGTGCGCCGTCCAGCGAGGCGGTGCGCAGTTCGTACGAGACCTCCGGGAACCGGGAGGCCCCGGCGAAGACCTCCATCGGCCCGCTCACGTCGAGGCTCTGGACGCCGTCGAAGAGGACGACGAGTACGGTTCGCTGCTTCATGCCTGCCATCCTGTGCGGCCTCCCTGATGGCCGCAATGACGGGTTCCCCACCTTTCCTGCCATGACGGACCGCGACGCACTTCACGTGCGGCCCGGGGTTCCCTGCCGTACCGACCAGTCGGTAACGTGCGGGCATGAGTACTCTGCCGCCCCGTGCCGGACGCCGCTGCCACAACGCTCTCAACCCTCTGCACTCCGCGCTCTACTTCTCCCCCGACCTCGGGAAGGAGCTGGGCGGGATCGGGATCAAGGACGCGTCCGCCGCGTATTTCGCCTCGCGCGCGGCCGCTCTCGGGGCGGTCGGCCCCGGTACGGTCACCGCGACCTTCTACAACTTCAACCACGACCTAGTGGCCGCGCACCTGCCCGCCGTCTGGGACATCGCCTCGCCCGAGGCCGTGCTGGCCGCGCGGCTGCGTGCCGTCGATTCGACGCTGCGCCGACTCCTGGGCGAGGAGACCATCGCCTCCCCCGAGCTGGCCGAGGCCGCCCGGCTGGCGCTCCGCGCCGTCGAGGGCTGCACGCGACACGCCCGGCCGTTGTACGCGGCGCACGCCGATCTCCCGGTGCCGGAGCAGCCGCACCTGGCGTACTGGCATGCCGCGACACTGCTGCGCGAGCACCGCGGTGACGCCCACCTCGCCGCGCTCCTCGCGGCCGGTCTCGACCCGGTCGAGGCCCTGGTCAGCCACACCGCCACCGGCAAGGGCATGCCGCCGCGCTGGATCCGGGCCACCCGCGGGTGGCACCGCGGTGACTGGGAGGACGCCTCCGCGCGGCTGCGCGACCGCGGACTGCTCACCGCCGAGGGCGAGTTGACGGAGGCGGGCGCCCTGCTGCGGACCGGTCTGGAGGAGGACACGGACCGGATGGACCTGGCACCGTACGAGCGGCTCGGCGGTCCGGGCGTGGCCCGCCTGACCGAGCTGGGACGCGGATTCCTCGGCACGGCGCTGGCGGCCGGCGCGTTCCCGGCGGATCTGAACGGCTGACCCGCCGGGCGGACGACAGCCCGTACCTGGGGCGGTCGGGCGACACGGCGCCCGCCACCCGGCAGAATGCAGGCGAGTGGCCCAGGACCGGTCCGAACCACGGACCCCGGGGCCCGACCAGCACAGCCAGTACGAGAAGGCGAGTCGGTAAAACCGTGACGACGTCCATCGAAGGCAGGATCGCCGAGGAGCTCGGCGTACGCGAGCGACAGGTGAAGGCGGCCGTCGAGCTGCTCGACGGCGGATCGACCGTGCCGTTCATCGCGCGCTACCGCAAGGAAGCGACCGAGATGCTCGACGATGCGCAGCTGCGCACGCTCGAGGAGCGGTTGCGGTATCTGCGGGAGCTGGAGGACCGCCGTGCGGCGATCCTCGAATCCGTGCGGGAGCAGGGCAAGCTCGACAGCGCGCTGGAGGCGCGGATCCGGGCCGCCGACACGAAGGCGCGCCTTGAGGACATCTATCTGCCGTTCAAGCCGAAGCGGCGGACCAAGGCGCAGATCGCCCGGGAGGCCGGGCTCGAACCGCTCGCCTCGGGCCTGCTGGACGACCCGTCGGTGGATCCGCTCGTCGCGGCGTCGGCCTTCGTCGACGCGGACAAGGGCGTCGCGGACCCGGCGGCGGCTCTGGAGGGGGCCCGCGCCGTCCTCGCGGAACGGTTCTCGGAGGACGCCGATCTGACCGGCGAGCTGCGTGAGCGCATGTGGACACGGGGCCGGCTGGTGGCGAAGGTGCGGGACGGCAAGGAGGAGGCGGGCGCCAAGTTCGCGGACTACTTCGACTTCACCGAGCCGTTCACCGCGCTGCCCTCGCACCGGGTGCTCGCGATGCTCCGCGGCGAGAAGGAGGACGTCCTCGACCTCGTCCTGGAGCCGGAGGAGCCGTCCGGGGAGCCCGGCCCGTCCTCGTACGAGAACATGGTCGCCCGGCGCTTCGGGGTGAACGACCGCGGGCGTCCCGGGGACAAGTGGCTCGCCGACACCGTGCGCTGGGCCTGGCGCACCAGGCTCCTGGTCCACCTCGGCATCGACCTGCGGCTGCGGCTGCGCACGGCGGCGGAGGACGAGGCGGTACGTGTCTTCGCGTCGAACCTGCGCGATCTGCTGCTCGCCGCGCCGGCCGGGACGCGGGCCACGCTGGGGCTCGACCCGGGGTTCCGTACCGGGGTGAAGGTCGCCGTCGTCGACGCGACCGGCAAGGTCGTCGCGACCGATGTCATCCACCCGCACGTCCCGGCCAACAAGTGGGACCAGTCGCTGGCGAAACTGGAGCAGCTGGCGAAGGCGCACGACGTCGACCTGATCGCGATCGGCAACGGCACGGCGTCGCGCGAGACGGACAAGCTCGCCGGTGAACTGTGCGACACGCACCCTGAGCTGAAGCTCACCAAGGTAATGGTGTCGGAGGCCGGCGCCTCCGTGTACTCGGCGTCCGCCTTCGCCTCGCAGGAACTCCCGGACATGGACGTCTCGTTGCGCGGCGCCGTCTCGATCGCGCGCCGGCTCCAGGACCCCCTCGCGGAGCTGGTGAAGATCGACCCGAAGTCGATCGGGGTCGGGCAGTACCAGCACGACCTGTCCGAGGTGAAGCTGTCGCGCTCGCTGGACGCGGTCGTCGAGGACTGTGTGAACGGCGTCGGGGTCGACGTCAACACCGCGTCGGCGCCGCTGCTCTCACGGGTCTCCGGCATCGGCTCGGGGCTCGCGGAGAACATCGTCGCGCACCGCGACACCAACGGCCCGTTCCGCTCCCGC
This sequence comes from Streptomyces sp. NPDC050423, assembly GCF_040655445.1. Taxonomy (NCBI): domain Bacteria; kingdom Bacillati; phylum Actinomycetota; class Actinomycetes; order Kitasatosporales; family Streptomycetaceae; genus Streptomyces; species Streptomyces sp. NPDC050423. The sequence goes on along the minus strand of NZ_JBFAJY010000048.1, from coordinate 19,991 downwards.
AAGGGTCTCAAGGACGTGGCCAGGCTCGGCCCGAAGGCGTACGAGCAGTGCGCGGGCTTCCTGCGGATCCGGGGTGACGACCCGCTGGACGCGTCCAGCGTGCATCCGGAGGCGTACCCCGTGGTCCGGGCGATGGTGAAGCGGACGGGCGGTGACGTCGCCTCCCTGGTCGGCAACACCGGTGTGCTGCGATCCCTGCGGGCGGACGACTTCGTGGACGAGAAGTTCGGGCTGCCGACCGTCACCGACATCATCAAGGAGCTGGAGAAGCCGGGGCGCGACCCGCGTCCGGCGTTCAAGACGGCCACCTTCAAGGAGGGCGTCGAGAAGCTCGGCGATCTGGCGTCCGGGATGGTGCTGGAGGGGGTCGTGACGAATGTCGCGGCGTTCGGCGCGTTCGTGGACATCGGGGTGCACCAGGACGGCCTGGTCCACGTGTCGGCGATGTCGAGGACGTTCGTGAAGGACCCGCGTGATGTCGTGAAGCCGGGTGACATCGTCAAGGTCAAGGTCATGGAGATCGACCTCCCGCGGAAGCGGATCTCGTTGACGCTGCGGCTGGACGACGAGGCGGGGGCGGGTTCGGGCCCGACGGCCGGAGCGGGGTCCGGTTCCGGCGGCGCGGGCGGCGAGCGGGGCGGGCGTCCGCCGCGGCAGCGGCAGGGGCAGGGCGGTGCGGGGCCGCGTGGCGGTCAGGGCGGCCAGGGCGGTCAGGGGCGTGACCGGCGCGGTGGCGGCGGTGGCAACGGTGGCGGTAACAGTGGCGGGCGTCAGGCGCCGGCCGCGACTCCCGCCAACGGGGCGATGGCGGACGCGCTTCGGCGGGCGGGCCTGCTGGATCCGAAGCAGGGCGGCAAGAAGCGGTAGCGGGGGCCCGAATCGGGGCGGGGCGGTGAGGGGTTCGCCTGCGGCGGACCTGCTCCCCGCCCCTTCCCGTGTCCGGGGCTCCGCTCCTCAGGCGCCGGAGGGGCTGGGATGTACGCGAGGCCGTCGGTCAGATCTCCGTGAGCCTTCCGGCCGCCACCTCGACGCGGCGCGTCGTACGGACCGCTTCCAGCATCCGGCGGTCGTGCGTGACCAGCAGCAGTGTCCCCGTGTACGAGTCCAGCGCCGATTCCAGCTGCTCGATCGCCGGCAGGTCGAGATGGTTCGTGGGCTCGTCCAGGACGAGGAGGTTGACGCCGCGGCCCTGGAGCAGGGCGAGTGCCGACCGGGTCCGTTCGCCCGGGGAGAGCGTGGTCGCCGGGCGCATCACATGGTCGGCGCGCAGGCCGAACTTGGCGAGGAGGGTGCGGACCTCGGCCGGCTCCGTGTCAGGGACGGCCGCGCAGAACGCCTCCAGCAGGGATTCCGTCCCGTGGAACAGCTTCCGCGCCTGGTCCACCTCACCGACCACCACCCCCGAGCCCAGGCTCGCGTGCCCCGATTCCAGCGGGAGACGGCCGAGCAGAGCCGCGAGCAGGGTCGACTTCCCGGCACCGTTGGCACCGGTGATGGCGATCCGGTCCGCCCAGTCGATCTGGAGCGAGACCGGGCCGAACACGAAGTCCCCGAGCACGACCCGTGCCTCGCGCAAGGTCGCCACGACGGAGCCGGAACGGGGGGCGGAGGCGATCTCCATCCGCAGCTCCCACTCCTTGCGCGGCTCGTCCACGACATCGAGGCGCTCGATCATGCGCTGGGTCTGGCGGGCCTTCGCAGCCTGCTTCTCGCTGGACTCGCTCCGGAACTTGCGGGCCATCTTGTCGGAGTCGCCGGCCTTGCGGCGCGCGTTCCTGACGCCCTTGTCCATCCAGGAGCGCTGCATCAGGGCGCGGCCCTCGAGCGCGGAGCGCTTGTCGGCGAACTCCTCGAACTCCTCGCGGGCGTGCCTGCGGGCCCGCTCGCGCTCCTCCAGGTAGGCCGCGTAGCCACCGCCGTAGAGGTTGATCTGCTGCTGGGCGAGGTCGAGTTCGAGGACCTTGGTGACCGTGCGCATCAGGAATTCGCGGTCGTGGCTGATGACGACCGTGCCGGCGCGCAGCCCGGAGACGTACCGCTCCAGCCGCTCCAGGCCGTCGAGGTCGAGGTCGTTGGTGGGTTCGTCGAGCAGGAAGATGTCGTAGCGGGAGAGCAGCAGCGAGGCGAGGCCGACGCGGGCCGCCTGGCCACCGGAGAGCGTGGTCATCGGCAGGTCGAGACCGACGGTCAGGCCGAGGTCGGCGGCGACCTCCTCGGCCCGTTCGTCCAGGTCGGCGCCGCCGAGGGCGAGCCAGCGCTCCAGGGACTCGGAGTACGCGTCGTCGGAGCCGGGCGCCCCGTCGACGAGGGCCTGGGTGGCGGTGTCCATCGTCGCCTGGGCCTCGGCGACGCCCGTCCGGCGGGCCAGGAACTCCCGTACGGTCTCGTCGGGGCGCCGCTCCGGTTCCTGCGGCAGATGGCCGACGGTGGCGGTGGGCGGGGAGAGCCGCAGTTCCCCCTCCTCCGGCTGGTCGAGCCCGGCGAGCAGCCGCAGGAGCGACGATTTTCCGGCGCCGTTCACTCCGACGAGACCGATCACATCACCGGGAGCGACCACGAGGTCGAGTTCGGCGAAGAGAGTGCGGTCGCCGTGTCCGGCGGCGAGGTCCTTGGCGACGAGGGTGGCAGTCATCAGGATGCCGATCCTAATCGGCGGCCGGGGCTGCCGGCGGCGGGCCCCGGGCGCGTGACCGGCACGCCCCCGCCCTCACGCGTACCGTCACCCCCGGGGCGTCGCCCTGTCCGGGTGCCTCCGCTAGGGTCCTTCCCCTGGATCGAGTGGACCGGGCCCGGACCGGGCCGGGCGAGAGGCCCTGGTGTCCGGTCCCGAACGGGTCCCGACAGAGACGAGCGGCGGTGCGGCAGTGTCGGAAGTGATCGTGGTGGGCGGTGGGGTCAGCGGCCTCACCACGGCGGTGGTGCTGGCCGGGCACGGTCACCGGGTGCGGGTCTGGTCCCGGCAGCCCGCGGCGGCCACGGCTTCGGCGGTGGCGGGCGCCCTGTGGTGGCCGTACCGGATCGAGCCGCAGGACCGGGTCGGCGACTGGTCGCTGACTTCGCTGCGCTGGTACGAGGAGCTGGCCGCCCGTCCGCAGGAAACCGGGGTACGGCTGGTCAGCGGCCTGCACCGGGGCGAGCGGCTCGCGGCGCTCGGGGCGTGGGCCGGGAAGCTGAACGACGTGGTGGAGAGCGCCGAGGGGCTGCGGTGCCGGCTGCCGCTGATCGACATGCCGGTCCATCTGGACTGGCTGGAGGAGCAGGTCAGGGCGGCCGGGGGCTCGGTCGAGCGGCGCACGGTCACCTCGTTCGACGAGGCGGCCGCCGAGGCGGCGACGGTGGTCAACTGCACCGGTCTCGGTGCCCGCGAGCTGGTTCCGGACACCGGGATGCGTCCGGTCCGCGGTCAGCTGGTCATGGTGGAGAACCCGGGGATCGACGAGTGGTTCACCGAGGCGGACCCGGCGTCGAGCGCGACGACGTACTTCTTCCCGCAGCCGGGCCGGCTGGTGCTGGGCGGCACCGCCGGGACGGACGACTGGAGCACCGTGCCCGACCCCCGCGCGGCCGAGGAGATCGTGGCGCGGTGTGCCCGGGTCCGGCCGGAGATCGCCCGCGCGCGGATCATCGGGCACCGGGTGGGGCTGCGGCCCGCCCGGGACGCGGGGGTCCGCATCGACGCCGAGCCGCTGCCCGGCGGCGGGCGCCTGGTCCACAACTACGGACACGGGGGCGCGGGGGTGACGGTGGCCCTGGGGTGCGCGGAGGCGGCGGCCCGGCTGGTGGGCTGACCCGCCGCGCGCCGGGCAGGCGGGTACGGGTTCCCCTCAGGCGGCCCCCGGGCCCAGCCTGATACGGCGTACGGCGCGCCCTCAGTCGGCCGCCGGGCTCGAACCGCCGGACCTGTCCCCGTGTTCGGTGGTGATCTGGCTGCCGCCGGGGCCGATCCGGATCTCGAAGTCACCGTCGTACTTCGCGTGGCCCTCGATGACCGCGGACTCGACCGCCTCCACCCCGAACTCGCGGCGCACGATGAGCGGGTCCTCGCGCAGGTCCCGCATCAGGGACACACACATGCCGATCATGACGATCGTGAAGGGCGCGGCCACCAGAATGGTCAGGTTCTGCAGGCCGGCCAGCGCATCGCCCTTGCCGTTCCCGATCAGCAGCATGACCGCCGCCACCGCGCCGGTGGTGACGCCCCAGAAGACGACGACCCACTTGGCCGGTTCGAGGACGCCCTTCTGGGACAGGGTGCCCATCACGACGGAGGCGGCGTCCGCGCCCGACACGAAGAAGATGCCGACCAGGATCATCACCAGCAGACTCATCACCGTGGGGATGGGGAACTGCTGGAGGACGCCGAAGAGCTGGGCCTCCTGGGTCTCGGCGCCGTTCAGCTTCCCCGCTTCCTGGAGCTTGATGGCGGTGCCGCCGAAGATCGCGAACCAGACCAGGCTGACCGTGCTGGGGACCAGGATGACCCCGCCGATGAACTGACGGATCGTCCGGCCGCGGCTGATCCTGGCGATGAACATGCCGACGAACGGGGTCCAGGAGATCCACCAGGCCCAGTAGAAGACGGTCCAGCTGCTGAGCCAGTCGGCGACCTCTCCCTTGCCGGTCGCCTCGGTGCGGCCGGCGAGCTGGGGCAGATCACCGATGTAGGCGGCGATCGAGGTGGGCAGCAGGTCGAGCACGATGATGGTGGGGCCCGCGATGAACACGAAGACGGCGAGGATCAGGGCGAGCACCATATTGATGTTGGACAGCCACTGGATGCCCTTCTCCACACCGGAGATCGCCGAGGCGACGAAAGCCACGGTCAGCACGGCGATGATCAGGACGAGCAGCCCGGTGCTCGTCTTCTCCATCCAGTTCAGCTCGTGGAAACCGCTGCCGATCTGGAGGGCTCCCAGCCCCAGCGAGGCGGCCGAGCCGAAGAGCGTGGCGAAGATGGCGAGGATGTCGATCAGCCGGCCGACGCCGCCGTGGGCGTGCCGGGCGCCGATGAGCGGCTCGAAGACGGCGCTGATCGTCTGCCGCCTGCGGCGCCGGAAGGTGCTGTACGCGATGGCGAGACCGACCACCGCGTAGATCGCCCAGGGGTGGAGCGTCCAGTGGAAGAGGGTGGTGGCCATCGCCGTCTGCATCGCGTCGGCGGCGTCGGCGGGATGAGTGCCGGGCGGCGGGTGAACGAAGTGCGCCAGGGGCTCACTCACTCCGTAGAACATCAGGCCGATGCCCATTCCGGCGCTGAACATCATGGCGACCCAGGACACGGTCCGGAATTCCGGCTCCTCGCCCTCCTGGCCGAGGGTGATCTTTCCGTAGCGGCTGACGGCGAGCCAGAGCGCGAAGACCACGAATCCGGAGGCGGCCAGCATGAAGGCCCAACCGCCGTTGTGCATGAGGCCGTTGAGCAGGGTGCTGGAGACGTTCTCCAGCGAGTCGGTGGCGGTGGCCCCCCAGACCACGAAGGCGAGGGTGAGGACGGCGGTGACGCCGAACACCACCCGGTCGGTCGTGGGGCGCCGGCTCTGGGTCGGGTCGCCGGGCAGATTCGCCGTCACCGACAGATCCCCCCTGCCGCCCGTTCTCTGATCGTCCTGCGACACGAATGGCACCTTTCACGGAAGCTGAAGTTTCGCTCTCCGTAGGCAGTACCACACGCAGCGCGCATCCCCCGGGATCAACAAGCGGTATCGGCTTGACCGTTTGTGAGGTGATATGCCGCATCCCCGTCCAGAAGGAGCGGGATGAGTCGCCGGGCGGGCTGGGCCAGCGATACGTACACACCGTCACCGTCGGGCCGGGAGCTGACGCCGTGCAGGGCGAGTTCGTCCCCGACCCGGGCGAACCGGGCCACCGTGAGCCGGTAACCGCAGGGCGGGTGCGTGAGGATCTCGCCGGGTCCCGCCGCCTCGTTGTCGGCCCCGCCGAACCGGACCGGGCCCCGGTCGGTGAACCCGGCCGCCCGGGAGCGGGCGGTGGCGGCGCCGATCTCGCCGCGCCGCTCCTCGACGTAGGAGAAAAGGCCTTTGAGCGCGGCGAGTTGGGCGTGCACCCGGCGACGGTTGTTGAGTGCGGGGTCGGCCCGCTCGGCGTCGGTGAGCGCGTCCACGCGGGACTCGACGAGCAGGGCCACGGCATGCTTGACGCCCGCCGCGTTGCGCAGGATGCGCTCCTGTCCGTCGCCCGCGGTCTGCTTGACCGGCCCGCCGGTGACCGGGTCGGTCCAGATGCCGTAGAGCCCGCTGTCGTGTCCGGCGTCATCGGCGGCCGGGCGCACATGGTGTTCGGCCAGGAGCTCCGATTCGTCGTGCACCCGGTCCTGGACGTTGGGATTGCGGGGCCACAGGACGGTCAGGTCCTTGTCGTAGTACGGCGGGGTCGCGCTGTACTCGTGCAGGTCGTAGACCACATCGGGCCGGTGGTCCCGGAGGACTGCCGCGATGGCGCGGCCCTCGGCGGTGCGCAGCGCGATGTGGTCGCGGTTGATGTCCACGTCGTCGGAGTTGCCCCGTGTTCCGGCGGCGCGGCCGTCGGGGTTGGCGGTGGGAATGACGAGGATCTCGGTATGGGAGAGGAAGTCCCGGGTCGCCCGGTCCCTGGCGTATCCGAGGTCACGGATCACCGTCAGGCAGGCCTCGCGGGCGGCGGGTTCGTCGCCGTGCTGACTGCACACGAGGAGCACGGTGAGGACGGCCGGACGCCGGCTGCCGATCCGGACGAGCCGGAGCGGGCGCCCTTGCTTCGTCGTACCGATCCGCTCCACGGAGACCCGGCCGCCGCGCCGGCCTGCGGTCGCGAGCAGGGAGCGCTCCTCGGCCGGGCCGGTCCAGCGCGCCCCGCCGGTGGATTCGAATCCGGTGGGCGGCGGTGTCCGCGCGGCCTGTGCGGACCCTGTGAGCAGCAGGCCGGCCAGTACGGCGACCAGGGCGTGTTTCGAAAGTAGCGCCGTCCGCCCGAACGGCGGGCCCGGCGGCGTCCGGTGCGTGCGAGCGCAAGGCGGAGGGTCGCCCCGGTACTGGTTGTATCGGGGCGATCCCGACAACGCGGCGAGCGTGCGTGCCAGACACCGCCGGGCAGACGGGACTTCCGAAACACGGCCTGGGGCCGCCCGCGCGAGGCCGCGGACCCGGCGACGGCCCGCCCGCCGCTCGCGGCCGTCCGGTGCGCGGCGCGTCATCGGCCGACGCCTCCCGTGCCGCGCGGACCGCCGGCGGGGGCCGGGACGGGCTCTCTGTACGTCGAGCGGGCACCCCGCGCACGTGTCGGCATGGGCGGAAGGTACCGTGGCCGGCGCCCGCGCGACAGGCTCCCCGGTCACCGCTCGGCGAAAGGCCCTAGGCTGGCGAGGTTCGTGCCGGACGGCCGGGCCCCGGCCGTCTCCGGCCCCCTCCCGCGCCTCCGAGGAGCGTCCCTTGCCCCGTCCGACCCCCGATGCCCCTCACGACGCACGCCCCACACTGGAAGCCGTGGCAGCCCGCGCCGGGGTGTCCCGGGCAACGGCCTCCCGGGTGGTCAACGGCGGCGCCGGGGTACGGCAGCCGCTCGTGGAGCAGGTGCGCAAGGCGGTCGACGAGCTCGGCTACATACCGAACCACGCCGCCCGGACGCTGGTGACCCGGCGCAACGGAGCCGTCGCCGTGATCATCGACGAACCCGAGATCCGGATCTTCTCCGACCCCTTCTTCTCCCAGCACATCCGCGGCATAAGCCGTGAACTCATCACCTACGACGCACAGTTGGTGCTGCTCCTGGTGGAGGGCAGCGGGGATTTCGACCGGGTCACCCGCTATCTGGCCGGTGGCCATGTGGACGGTGTGCTGGCCTTCTCGATGCACACGGACGACGAACTGTCCGCGGTCATCCGCCGGTTCCGGGTACCGACGGTCTACGGCGGACGCCCCGGACGGCCGGGCGCCGTCTCCGGGCTCGCGGTCCCCTACGTCGACTGCGACAACCGCGGCGGCGCCCGAGAGGCCGTGCGCCATCTGGTCTCGCTCGGCCGCCGGCACATCGCGCACATCGCGGGCCCGCGCGACCAGACCTCGGCGATCGACCGCGTCGACGGCTACTTCGACGTGCTGCCCGACTCCGATCCCGCGCTGGTCGCGGACGGCGACTTCACCGCGGAGGGCGGCGCCCGCGCCATGGCCGGGCTGCTGGACAGGCGGCCGGACCTGGACGCGGTCTTCGCCGCCAACGACCTGATGGCCTCGGGCGCCCTGCGGGTGCTGCGCGAGCACGGCCGCCGGGTACCGCAGGACGTGGCACTGGTCGGCTTCGACGACATGGAGTCGGTGTCCGAGGCCACCGACCCGCCACTGACCACGGTCCGTCAGGACGTGGTGGGAATGGGCCGGTTGATGGTCAGGATACTGATGGAGCGGCTGAACGACGGAGCCACCGAACAGGACTCGGTGATCACGCCCACGGAGCTCATCCACCGCGCGTCGGCGTGACGCAGGCACCGGCATGAGGCCGGGCACCTCCCACCACACACCGCCACGGCACCGCCACGGCGGTGTGAGCGACGACCCGATCCGCGCCGACGCTGTTGACGCGACCCGTGCAACAAGTCGATAGTCTTTGTAACATTGACTCTCTGCTCCAAGTGTCTGTCAGATCTCCTCCGGTTCAAGGGAGTTGGGCCGGAGGCGCCACACGCACCGCCCGACAGGAGGGCGCACCATGGGCCGCTACAGCCGCCTTCGTGAGATACGCCGAATGGATCCCGTCCGCGACTGCGCCGAGATACTCCGGCTGATCTCGCAGTACGAGTTCCCCTGGGACTACCGGCAGGGGGTGAGCGTCGCGTTCCTCCGCGACTACGGGGTACCCCGCATCTCCGTACTCCTGGACCGCACGCAGGAGTTCGAACGGTCCGGACAGAAGCGCTACGACGACACGGTACTGATCGGGTACGAGATGGCCGCCGACGGCTTCGACTCGGAGCGCGGGCGTGCGGCGGCCCGCCATCTCAACCGCATCCACGGCAAGTACCGGATACCCAATGAGGACTTCCTGTACGTCCTGGCGACCACGGTCGTCGGGCCGAAGCGCTGGATCGACCGGTTCGGCTGGCGGCCCCTGTGCCCGGTGGAGACCGAGGCGCTGACCGAGGTGGGCCGGAAGATGGCCGCGATGATGGACATCGAGGGCGCGCCGGACACCTACGAGGGGTTCGAGCGGCTGCTGGACTCCTACGAGGAGCGGATGTTCGCCTACGACCCGGCGAACCGGCGGGTCGCCAACGCCACGTTCCGGATCATGGCGAGCTGGTACCCGCGCCCGCTGCGTCCGGCGATCGCACGGTTCTCGCTCGCGCTGCTGGACGAGCCACTGCTGCGGGCCCTGGGGTTCAGGGCGCAGCCCCGCTGGGTCCGGTCGGCCGCCGCGGGAACGCTGCGCGCCCGCTCGCGGTGTGTGCGCCTGCTCCCTGCCCGGCCCCGCTGGCTGCCCTCCCGCCCGCAGCCGCGTTCCTATCCGTTCGGCTGGCGGCTCGACGATCTCGGCCCGCACTGGGCGGGCAGCCGCCCCGTGGAGCCGCTGCCCGACGAGCGTCACCCCACGCCTTCGGGGTCGCTGCGGGACGCGTCCGCGGACCAGCGCACCCGAGAGGTGTTCGAAAAACCCTAGGCGACGGCGATCAGCGGTACCAGGTAGCTGCGGGCGAACGCCCGCAGCTGCTCGTCGTCGTCGAGTTCGAAACAGCTCACCGGGTTGAGGAGGAAGGAGACCGTGATGCGCACCATCAGCTCGGCGACGGGTGTCGCATCGGCCTCGGGCCTCCCCTCCGCACGCCGGGCCTCGCGCAGCCGGCCGGCCACGTAACCGCGCATGGCGACGAGGGCCGGCCCGCTCTCCACCGTCAGGAACGGGAGCATGATCTCCGGCTCCAGCCTCAGCAGACCGCCCACCAGAGGGTGTTCGCGGATGTGGCCGAGGACGGCCACGAACCCTTCGACGATCCGGTCCTCGGTGGTGGGCAGCGCGGCGACCGCCTCGTCCACCTCGACGACGAAGCGCCGGTACTCACGCAGCAGGCAGGCCGACACCAGGCCGTCCTTGTTGCCGATCCGCCGGTACACCGTCACGCGCGAGACCCCGGCCCGCTTGGCGACGTCGTCGACGGTGGAGCGGCGCAGCCCGAAGGTCATGAACTGCTCACGAGCGGCGTCGAGAATCTGCTCGGTCAGCGCGTCGGAGGGCGGCGTCTCGCCGAGCGCCCGGACCAGCAGTGTTTCGTCCGTACTCCGTGCGGCCATGGGCCCTCCCCGCTCTCCGCCGGTTCCGGTCCACCATAGCGGCGCCGGAACACAGAGCCGCTGCCCGTCTCTCTGTGTCCGCCTGCTGTCCGCGCGGGGTCGAGGACGGCGGTGCGTCAATTCCCCACGTCGGGCTCCGGCCGGTACAGCGCGTCGATGGTGTCGGCGCACCTGTCCGTGATCGCCTTGCGCCGCAGTTTCAGCGAGGGGGTCAGCTCGCCGGTCTCCGGGCCCCACTCCGCCCCGAGCAGGCGGTGGCGTTTGATCTGCTGGGTGCGGTTGAGCCGCGCGTTGGCCGCCTGTACGGCCGCGGCGACCTCCTCCTGGACGGCCGGGTGGCCGGCGAGTGCGGAGGCGTCCGCGTCGATGCCCCGCGCGGCCGCCCAGGCCTGTGCCGTATCGGGTCCAGGACCAGCAGGGCCACCAGGCAGGAGCGGCCGTCCCCGTGGACGAGGGCCTGGCCGATCAGGGGGTGTTCGTCCGCGGTCGGTCCTCGGCGTTGCGCAGGAGCAGTGCGGGGAGGGTGAGCTGATCGGGGTCCGCGGGGAGTCTCAGGGTCGTGGGCACGGCCGCCTCCTGTCGCCTTCGGCCGGACCGTGCGGGCCCGCACCTGGGGGTGGACTGCGCTTCGCTGCTGCCGGACACTTTCACAACAGTGGTGAGACAGCAATACTGTTGAACCTGATTGACGCACACGCCCGGCAGTTCACCCGCGGGGTCGGACACGAGGAGCAGATATGGCGACCGGGACCGAGGAGCCGACGCTCACCGTCGACGAGCTGGCGGCGCGTGCCGGGGTGACCGTGCGCACGGTGCGCTTCTACAGCACCCGGGGGCTGCTGCCGCCGCCGGTGATCGGGCCGCGCCGGGTGGGGCACTACGGGCACGACCACCTCTCCCGGCTCGCGCTCATCGAGGAGCTTCAGCACCAGGGCATGACGCTCGCCGCGATCGAACGCTATCTGGAGCAGTTGCCGCCCGATCTGAGCGCACAGGATCTGGCGATCCACCGGGCGCTGGTGGCGGCCTGGGCACCGGACTCGGCGCAGGACGCGACCCGGGCGGAGCTGGAACTCCGCGCGGGGCGGGCGCTGACCGAACAGGATCTCGACCGGCTGGCCGCGATGGGTGTGCTGGAACGGGCCGATCCGGGCGAGGCCCCCTACCGGGTGGATCCCGGGCTGCTGCGGCTCGGTGTGGAACTGCTCGACGTGCCGATCGCGCACGAGACGATCCTGGCCGCCCGGACGGTCCTGCTGGAGCACACCCGCTCGGCCGCCCAGCAGCTGACCCAGCTGTTCCGGGACGAGGTGTGGAGCCCGTACCGGGAGCGGGAGGCGGATCCGGAGCACGTCAGGGCGATGAAGTCGCTGTCGGCGCACATGCAGCCGATGGTGCTCCAGGCGCTGGTGACCGCCTTCCAGCGGTCGCTGAAGGAGGAGCTGCGGGCCGCGTTCACCGCTGAGTGAGTACGGCCCGCAGCTCCCCGCGTCAGTCGTGGAAGGTCTCGCCCCGCTCCGCCTTCGCGACGAGCAGCGCGGGCGGCAGGAAGCGGTCGCCGTACCGCTCGGCGAGTTCCCGGGCGCGGGCCACGAAGCCGGACAGGCCGCCCTCGTACCCGTTGATGTACTGGAGCACGCCGCCGGTCCACGGCGGGAAGCCGATGCCCATGATGGAGCCGATGTTGGCGTCGGCGACGGTGATCAGTACGTTCTCCTCCAGGCAGCGGACGCTGTCCAGGGCCTCGGAGAAGAGCATCCGCTCCTGCATGTCGGTGAAGGAGATGTCCGTCTGCGGCCGGGTGAAGTGCTCGCGCAGACCGGGCCACAGCCGGGTGCGCCTGCCGTTCTCGTCGTAGTCGTAGAAGCCCGCGCCGCCGCTGCGTCCCGGGCGTCCGAACTCGTCGACCATCCGGTCGATGACGGAGTCCGACGGGTGGCCGGCCCAGGTGCCGCCCGCCGCCTCGACGGCCCGCCTGGTCTCGTCGCGGATCTTGCGGGGCAGGGTGAGCGTCAGCTCGTCCATCAGGGAGAGCACCTTGGCCGGGTACCCGGCCTGGGCGGCGGCCTGCTCCACGGAGGCGGGCTCGACGCCCTCGCCGACCATCGCGACGCCCTCGTTGATGAACTGGCCGATGACGCGTGAGGTGAAGAAGCCGCGCGAGTCGTTGACGACGATCGGCGTCTTCTTGATCCGGCGGACCAGGTCGAAGGCGCGGGCCAGGGCCTCGTCGCCGGTCTTCTCGCCCTTGATGATCTCGACGAGCGGCATCTTGTCGACGGGTGAGAAGAAGTGCAGCCCGATGAAGTCGGCCGGGCGCGAGACGCCTTCGGCCAGGGCCGTGATGGGCAGGGTGGAGGTGTTGGAGCAGAGCAGGGCGTCGGGCTCGATGACGTCCTGGATCTCCTGGAACACCTTGTGCTTGAGCGCGGTGTCCTCGAAGACGGCCTCGATGACGGCGTCGCAGCCGGCCAGGTCGGCCGGGTCGCCGGTCGGGGTGATGAGGGCGAGGAGCCCGTCGCGCTTCGCCTCGGTCGTACGTCCCCGGGACAGCGCCTTGTCGAGCAGCTTCTCGCTGTACGCCTTGCCCTTGGCGGCGGCCTCGGCGGAGACGTCCTTGAGGACGACCTCGATACCGGCGCGGGCGCAGGAGTAGGCGATGCCCGCGCCCATCATCCCGGCGCCGAGTACGGCGACCTTGCGGACCTGGCGCTCCTCGACGCCCTTGGGGCGGCTGGCGCCGGAGTTGACGGCCTGGAGGTCGAAGAAGAACGCCTGGATCATGTTCTTCGAGACCTGGCCGGTGACCAGCTCGGTGAAGTAGCGGGCCTCGATGGTGAGCGCGGTCTCGAAGTCGACCTGCGAGCCCTCGACCGCGGCGGCCAGGATGTTGCGCGGCGCGGGCATGGGGGCCCCGGCGAGCTGCTTCTTCAGGTTGGCCGGGAAGGCGGGCAGGTTGGCGGCGAACTTGGGGTTCGACGGCGTGCCGCCGGGGATCCGGTAGCCCTTGACGTCCCAGGGCTGCTGCGACTCGGGGTTGGCGTCGATGAAGGCGCGGGCCCGGTCGAGCATCTCCTCACGGGTGGCGGCGACTTCGTGGACCAGACCGTTCTCCAGGGCGCGCCGCGGGGTGTACTGGGTGCCCTGGAGCAGCACCTTCAGCAGCGCGTCCGCGATGCCCATGAGGCGTACGGTGCGGGTGACGCCGCCGCCCGCGGGCAGCAGGCCGAGGGTGACCTCGGGCAGGCCGATCCGGGAGCCGGGCGCGTCGAGGGCGACGCGGTGGTGGGAGGCGAGGGCGATCTCGTAACCCCCGCCGAGGGCGGCTCCGTTGATGGCGGCGACGACGGGCTTGCCGAGGGTCTCGATACGGCGCAGCGAGCGCTTGATCGCGGTGCCGGTGTCGAAGGCGGCCTGGGCGTTCTCGGGGCCGACCTTGATCATGTCCTTGAGGTCGCCTCCCGCGAAGAAGGTCTTCTTGGCGGAGGTGTAGATGATGCCGCGGATGGAGTCCTTCTCGGCCTCGGCGCGGTCCGCGACGGCCGCGATGGAGTCCTTGAAGGCCTGGTTCATCGTGTTGGCGGACTGGTCGGGGTCGTCGAGTACGAGGGTGACGACGCCGGTCCCGTCCTGTTCCCAGCGGATGGTCGTGCTCTCGGTCATTGCTCTTCTTCTCCGTAAGCAGGGGTGGCCGGGACGGTCAGAGACGCTCGATGACGGTGGCGACGCCCATGCCGCCGCCGACGCAGAGGGTGGCGAGGCCGTAGCGCTTGTCCCGGCGCTCCAGCTCGTCGATGAGCGTGCCGAGGATCATCGCGCCGGTGGCGCCGAGGGGGTGGCCGAGCGCGATGGCGCCGCCGTTGACATTGATCTTGTCGAGGGGCAGACCCATGTCCCTGGCGAAGCGCAGGACGACGCCGGCGAAGGCCTCGTTGATCTCGACGAGGTCGATGTCGTCGATGGTGAGCCCGGCCTTGGCGAGCGCCTTGCGGGTGGCGGGCGCGGGGCCGGTGAGCATGATGGTGGGCTCGGATCCGGAGACCGCGGCGGAGACGATCCGGGCGCGCGGCGTGAGGCCGTACCGCTCCCCGATCTCCTTCGAGCCGATCGCGACCAGGGCCGCGCCGTCGACGATGCCGGAGGAGTTGCCCGCGTGGTGGACGTGGTCGATCCTCTCCACCCAGTGGTACTTCTGCAGGGCCACCGCGTCGAAGCCGCCCATCTCGCCGATCGCCGCGAACGACGGCTTGAGCGCGGCGAGGGAGTCGGCCGTGGTGCCGGGCCGCATGTGCTCGTCGTGGTCGAGGACGACGAGGCCGTTGCGGTCCTTGACGGGGACGACGGAGCGCGCGAAGCGGTTGTCCTTCCACGCCTCGGCGGCGCGCTCCTGCGACAGCGCGGCGAACTCGTCGACGTCACGGCGCGAGAAGCCCTCGATCGTCGCGATGAGGTCGGCACCGATGCCCTGTGGCGCGAAGCCCGTCTCGTAGTTGGTCATCGGGTCCATCGCCCAGGCGCCGCCGTCGGAACCCATCGGCACCCGGGACATCGACTCGACGCCGCCCGCGAGGATGAGGTCCTCCCAGCCCGAACGGACCTTGGCGGCCGCCAGGTTGACGGCTTCCAGGCCCGAGGCACAGAAGCGGTTCTCCTGGACGCCCGCGACGGTGTCCGGGAGGCCGGCCGCGATGGCGGCGATGCGGGCGATGTCGGAGCCCTGGTCGCCGAGCGGGCTGACCACGCCGAGGACGATGTCGTCGATGGCCGCCGGGTCCAGGCCCGGGAACCGGTCGCGGATCTCGTGGATCAGGCCGACGACGAGATCGATCGGCTTGGTGCCGTGCAGGGCCCCATTGGCCTTGCCGCGGCCGCGCGGGGTGCGGATCGCGTCGTAGACGAACGCTTCGGTACTCAAGACAGCTGCCTTTCGAGGGTGGTGGCGCAACAGGGGGTGTGGCACAGGGAGAGGTGTGGCACAAGCGAGGGGTGGTGGCCGGGCAGGGGTCAGGCGAGCAGGGAGCGGCCGATGATCTCCTTCATGATCTCGGTCGTACCGCCGTAGATGGTCTGGATGCGGCCGTCGGTGAACGCCTTGGCCACCCGGTACTCGGTCATGTAGCCGTAGCCTCCGTGCAGTTGGAGGCAGCGGTCGGCGACGCGCTTCTGCAGTTCGGTGGCCCACCACTTGGCCATCGAGGCGTGCACGGCGTCGAGCGTCCCCTCGGAGTGGTCGACGATGCACCGGTCGAGGAAGGCACGGGTGACGGCGCACTCGGTGGCCATCTCCGCGATCTCGAAGCGGATGTGCTGAAGCTTGGAGAGCGGCCGCCCGAAGGCCTCGCGCTCCTTGACGTACGCGGTGGTGATCTCCAGCAGGTACTCGGCGGCGGCGATGCCGGCGACGGCTATGCCCATCCGCTCCTGGGCGAGGTTGGTCATCAGGTGGATGAAGGCGCCGTCGAGGTCACCGAGGAGGTTTCCCTTGGGCACGCGGACGTCGTTGAAGAACAGCTCGGCGGTGTCCTGTGACTTCTGGCCGATCTTGTCGAGGTTGCGGCCGCGTTCGAAGCCCTCCGTACCCCGCTCGACGACGATGAGGGAGAGTCCCTTCGCGCCGCCGTCCGGGGTGGTCTTCGCCACGACCACGACGAGGTCGGCGAGGATGCCGTTGGAGATGAACGTCTTGGATCCGTTGAGCACCCAGTGGTCGCCCTTGTCCTGGGCCGTGGTGCGGATGCCCTGGAGGTCGGAGCCGGCACCGGGTTCGGTCATCGCGATGGCGGTGATGATCTCGCCGCCGCAGAAGCCGGGCAGCCAGCGCCGCTTCTGCTCGTCGGTGCCGAGACCGGTGAGGTAGGGGCCGATGATGTCGTTGTGCAGGCCGAGCGCCAGCCCCGCGGCGCCCGCCCGGGTGAACTCCTCGGCGAGGACGGCGCTGTAGCGGAAGTCGGTGTTGCCGCCGCCCCCGTACTCCTCGGGCACCGCGAGGCCGAGGAGCCCCTGCCGTCCGGCCGCGAGCCAGGCCTCGCGCGAGACGATGCCGTCCTTCTCCCACTGCTCGTAGTGCGGGAGCACCTCCTTGGCCAGGAAGGTGCGGACGGCCTCGCGGAACGCGTCGTGCTCTTCGGTGAAGATCTGCCGCTGCATCAGTCGGTGGTGTCCTTCCGGGAGGTCCGCAGGCCCGGTACGTCCCAGTCGGCGGCGACGGCGTCGGTGTCCGCGCCCGGCCGCGCCGGGCCGCTGCGCACCGAGGACGGCGTGGCCGAGAACCGGGGCGCGGGCGCGGGCTGGGTGAGTCCGCCGTGTTCGATGAAGGTGGCGCGGGCGGCGAGGTGCGGGTGGTGCGGTGCCTCGCGGAGCGAGAGGACGGGCGCCACGCAGGCGTCCGACCCGTCGAAGACCTCGGTCCATTCGGCGCGGGTACGGGTGCGGAACCGGGCGGCGACGACCTCGCGCAGTTCGTCCCAGCGGGAGATGTCGCCCCGGTCGGGGGCCGTTTCCCCGATGCCGAGGAGTTCGGTGAACTCGGCGTAGAACCGCTGCTCCAGGGGGCCGACCGCCATGTACTCGCCGTCGGCGGTCCCGTACGAGCCGTAGAACGGGCAGCCGCCGTCCAGCAGGTTGGAGCCGCGCCGGTCCTGCCAGCCGCCGGCCGCCAGCATCCCGTGGATCATCATGGCGAGATGGGCGGCGCCGTCGACGATCGCCGCGTCCACGACCTGGCCGCGGCCGCCGGGGGTACGGGCGTGCTGGAGGGCGGCGAGGACGCCGACGACGAGGTAGAGCGAGCCGCCCGCGTAGTCGCCGAGCAGGTTGGCCGGGACGGTGGGCGGCTCGCCCGGCTTCCCGATCATAGAGAGGGTGCCGGTGAGGGCGATGTAGGCGATGTCGTGCCCGGCCCGTGCGGCGAGCGGCCCGTCCTGGCCCCAGCCGGTCATCCGCCCGTAGACAAGGAGCGGGTTGCGGGCCAGACAGGCGTCGGGGCCGACCCCGAGCCGCTCGGCGACGCCCGGCCGGTAGCCCTCGATCAGGATGTCGGCGCGCTCGGCCAGTTCCAGGACCGTGTCCGGGCCGTCCTCGGCCTTGAGGTCGACGAGGACGGAGCGTTTGTTGCGGTTGGTGAGGTCATGGGCCGGATCGATGCCGAGCCCGGCGCCGCCGGGCCGGTCGACCCGCACCACGTCGGCGCCCAGATCGGCCAGGAGCATCGCGGCGAACGGGCCGGGGCCGATGCCCGCCAGCTCGACCACCCGTACCCCGGCGAGCGGGCCCCGCGGGCCGTGCGCACCGTTCCCTGCTGTTGCCATCGAGCCCCCAGCGGTATGACACAACCGATGTAACACCGATGATGCTAAGAACGTACAGCGCTCCGCACAACCCCTTGGGCGAGCAAGCGCTTAGTTCTTTTCCCGCCGATCCTCCCCCACGAAGCCCTCCCGGGCGCACACCGCCACGGCCGCCTCCGCTAGCCTCTGCCTGCTACATCGGCGCCGGCCCCTGCGGAGGCACTCGTGAACAGGCAGAACGGGGCACAACGCCCCTATGACGTAGTCCTCTTCGGCGCCACCGGCTTCGTGGGAGTCCTCACCGCCGAACATCTGGCGGCACACGCACCGGACGGCTGCCGCTGGGCCCTGGCCGGCCGCAACCGCGCCAAACTGGAACAGCTGCGCAATCACCTCACCTCCGTCGATCCGGGCTGCGCGGACATCCCCCTGCTGCACGCCGACGCGGACGACGCCTCTTCGCTGCGCGAGCTGGCCGAGTCCGCCCATGTGGTGGCCACGACGGTCGGCCCGTACGTCTGGTACGGGGAGCGGCTGGTCGCCGCCTGCGCCGAGGCCGGGACGGACTACGCGGACCTCTCCGGTGAGCCGGAGTTCGCGGACCGGATGTATCTGGAGCACGACGCACGGGCGCGCGAGACCGGCGCCCGGATCGTGCACGCGTGCGGCTTCGACTCCGTACCGCACGATCTCGGGGTGTACTTCACGGTCCAGCAGCTGCCCGAGGACGTGCCCCTGCGCATCGACGGTTTCGTCCGCAGCAACGCGGCCTTCTCGGGCGGTACGTTCGCCTCCGCGCTCACCGCGATGGGCCGCGGCCCGCAGATGCTGCGCGCCGCGAAGGAGCGCCGGCTGCACGAGCCGCGCCTCGTCGGCCGCCGCGCCCGCGCCCCGCTCGGCGCGCCGCACTTCAGCACGGAGACCGGCACCTGGGCGCTTCCGCTGCCCACCCTCGACGCGCGGATCGTGGAGCGCTCGGCCCGCGCGCTGCCCCGCTACGGCCCCGACTTCCGCTACCGGCACTACGCGTCGGTCAAGCACCTGCCGGTGGCGCTGGGCGGCACGGCGGCGCTGGGCGCCCTGATGGGCGCGGCGCAGCTGCCGGCCGCGCGGGCGTGGCTGATGGACCGGTACGAGCCCGGCTCGGGCCCGGACGCCGAGCGCAGGAGCCGCAGCTGGTTCACGGTCAGGTTCGTCGGCGAGGGCGGCGGCCGCCGGGTGTTCACCGAGGTGTCGGGCGGCGACCCGGGCTACGGCGAGACGGCCAGGATGCTGGCGGAGTCCGCGCTGTGTCTGGCGCTGGACGAGCTGCCGACGGTGTCGGGGCAGGTCACCACGGCCGTCGCGATGGGCGATGCGCTGGGGGAACGCCTGCGGGCGGCCGGGCTGGGCTTCCGGGTGGCGGCGGTGCGCTGACGCACCTCTAGAAGATCCACGAGGCAAGCGTGTAGAGCATCGCTCCGGCCCAGACGAACGCCACCGCACCTCCGATCAGCATGCCCACCGCGGCGCGGCGCTGGGCGGGGTGAAGAGGTGCGGTTCGGGCGGGTGTGCGAGGTACGTTCATGTGTCCAGAGTGCCGACCATGATCGGCGAACGCTATCCGTACGGATACTCAGACGCCCTCGCCCCCGCCCGCACCGCCCTCAGGAGGTCGCCTCACGCAGCGCTCGCCGGCAGAGCGCGTCCGCCCGGCGGGTGGTCTCGGGCTGACGGAAGTCCCGGGCGAGCAGCAGCGTGTGCGCACAGGCGTTGTCGAGGCCGGTGCGGTGGCCGACGGAGACGAAGACCGGTTTGGTGCCGTCCTGGGTACGCAGCGCCCGGCCCACCTCCTCGTCCCCGTCGAGCAGCGGCGAGCAGTCGCCGCGGCGTGGGCCGGGCTGTTCGTACGAGAAGGTGAACGGGTTCTTCGCGACACCGATGACCGGCAGCCCGGTGAGCACCCCCAGATGGCTGGCGAGCCCGAAGCGGCGCGGGTGCGCCTGCCCGTATCCGTCGCAGACGACGAGGCCCGGATCGGCCGGCAGGGACTCCAGCGCGGCCAGCACGGTGGGGATCTCGCGGAAGGCCAGGAGTCCGGGAACGTAGGGGAAGGTGACCCGGCCGACGGCGGTGGACTCGGCCACCACCTCCAGGGTGACCGCGTCGAGCACGACGGCCGCCGCCACGACGACATCACGCTCGTCGTCGTAGGCGACGTCGACACCTGTCACCCGGCCGGTGCCGGGCGGCGGGCCCGGCTCGTCGAGCACCACGCGGGAGCGCAGGGAGTCCTGAACGGCGCGGGCACCGGCCTCGTCGGATGGCATCTGAAAAGTTGTCACGGTGCTGACCAGCCTAGGTGTTCTGTCCATGGAGGTTGGTGACGGATCCCACGGCTTGGGGATCTTGAACGAGTGAGGGCCTTCCGGGTTCGGTGTGGATTGCGACA
>NZ_JBFAJY010000047.1:0-61035 GCF_040655445.1 Streptomyces sp. NPDC050423 | reverse complement strand
TCGGCGATCTGGGAGCCGGCCTCGTCGGAGTCGCTGGAGACGAAGACCACGCGCTTGCCCTGGCCGGAGGGCACTTCGCCGCGCACCGAGCCGTAAGAGGGCGCTTGTCATCTCCTTCTGGTCAACCGTGCCGTGTCCGCACCGCCGGCCAGGAGCGTGCCCCCGGCCAGTGCGGCCACCAGGAGCCCTGTCCAGACCTGGTGCACGGCCACCCAGGAGGTGTGTCCGGGCGGCAGGAACAAGGCTGCTCCCTCCGGCAACAGCACCGCAGTGATCACCAGCAGCAGGATTCCCGGTGCGGCGACCAGCGAGCCGCGCTCACCTTCGGTGAACCGCAGACCCACCGCGGCGAGCACCAGGGAGATCGCCACGAGCGCCGCGGCCTCGGCCGCCAGACCGCCCCACGGAAAGAGGGGCCGGGTCTCCTGCGGCAGGGTCGTGCGGGCCACGGCCGCTGCCACCGCCCACACGGCCATCCCCAGCGCGAGGACGGGAACCGCCCGTACGGCCCGCTGGGCCAGGCGGCTCACCGGTACGGCCACGGTGGTTCTGGCCGCGGGATCGTCAAGGACGAAACCGGCCCCCAGCGCCACGGCCACAGCGGCCACTCTGCTCAGCATGGCCACGTCGGGCAGCCCCAGGCCGACGTGGAGGAGCGCGGGTGCGGCCGTGGTCAGCAGGCCGACGAGTGCCCCGAGCGCGAGCGGGGTCTTCGGCATGGCTCGGAGCGACGCCCCGAGCAGGACGGTGAGGTGCCGGGCCCTTCGCGGACCGGTGAGTACGCGCGTGTCCGGCGGCACGGCTGAACTCAGCATCCGGCCACCTGGCCCGAATCGGCAAGCGCCGCGGGGGCCTTGACGCCGAGCAGACGGGCGGCCCGGTCGACCGTGGTGTCCGGTGCGGTCAGTTCGGCCCAGTTCTTCTTGATCGCCGCCGCGTTGCCCTGGGCCGGGTGATCGATGAGGTCGAAGGCGAAGTCGGCCGCCCGGGGCTCGAAGGAGAGTCCCGCGCCCGAGTTGAGCAGGGGCAGGCTGATCCCGCCGCCGAAGGTGCGCGCACGCGTGGAGCGCAGCGCCTCCTGGCTGCCGGGGGTGGCCTCGCCCGCCAGCCACAGCACCAGCGTGGCCCGTGCGCCGCACACCATCGTCAGCCGCGGCTGACGGGGGACGTCGCCGGTGACGGCGCGGTAGGCGAATCCCGTCGAGAACTCGACGACGGCGTCGCTCCTGCGGTCGCCGCCGGCCGCGCCGTCGCTCCAGTCCGTGCCGACCGTCACCGCCTTCGGCGTGCCGGCCCGCGCGTCGTCCTCGGCCCACTCCGTCAGCGGCGGAGGCGTTCCGTTGCTGCTCGCACCTCCTGGCGGGAAGATCCTCTGCCGGATCGCGTACGGCGCAGCGGCCACCTCACGCGGCGCGTGCGCGAGGATGCCCCTGGCCACGTCCGCCCACTGCGGTTTCCACGGGGCGAATTCGGGAAACGCGCAGAGGGTGAGACCGTTCTCCGTCGTGCACCGCTGGTGGGCGGCCGGATGGTCGGTGTACGCGCTCACCTGGTCCGTGTCCGCGGCGGAGAGCCCGCGGGTCTGGGTGAATCCGGCTACGAGTGCCGCCACCAGCGCCAGAGCGGTCGTCGCCTTGAGCACCGTTCCGCGTCCGCCGGCCCGCAGCACCGCGACCGCACCGAGCAGCACCACGAGAGCCGTCAGCCAGACGAGATGGGCGACCGCGGGACGGTGCACCAGGACCGCGGGAAGCGGCTGAGCGTTCTCGTTCTCGAACGCCAGAAGTCCGAACCAGCGCCACGAGGCGCTCGTGTTGACCGCTCCCGCGAAGGTCAGCATGCCGAGCCCGACCAGGGCCATGGGAGCGACGGCCGCCGATGTGGCCAGCGTCGACAGCATCACACCGACCACGCCGGCCAGTAGTACACAGGCAGGGCCGGCCATGAGGTCCCAGGGACGCATCTCGCCCACCGCACCGGATCGCCCTGCCAGGTATCCGATCCGACCCGCTGTCAGCAGGAGCGCGAGCAGCGAGGCGGGCAGCAACGACAGCAGGTGCGCACAGATCCGCCGGGGCCGGCCGACGACCAGCACGTCGTACATCGGCTCGGTCATGTTGCGGTACGAGCGCAGAGCGCCCTGGTTGGCGGCCAGCAGCACCCCGGCGGCCGGCAGCAGGAGCGGGAGGTGGACGGACCAGGACTCGTCCTGGAGCACCGGGTAGGCGTGGGCGGCGTCCCCCGAGACCAGGTCGTAGATCCAGAAGGCCGCATAGAGCACGACGGCCGCCAGGAACGCCGGGTGCCGCAGCAGAAGCCTGGACTCGGTCCCGGCGAGCACCAGAACGGCCGGCCGGCCACGCGATGCCCGGCCCGCGGCCGGCGACGACGTGCCCGTCCGGCGGGAGTCGTCGTCGGTGGTGGTCGAGAACGTCATCGCCGGGCTCCCTGATCCGTCATGGGCGTGCCGTCGAGCAGGAGAAGGTATCCGTCCTCCAGGGCGGGCGGAATCGGTTCGGCCCCCGGGGGCGGGCTGCCGATGTTCCGGAAGGTTCCCTCGCCCGTCCGCCAGCCGGCGAGAGCGCTGTTGTCCTTCTCGGTGCTCAGCCAGACCCGGCCGGCGGCGACCGCGATCAGGTCCGAGGGCACCCCCTCGAACTTCACCACGCCCTTGTCGAGCACGATCACCCGCTTACAGAGCGCGGAGACGTCCTCCGTCTGGTGGGTCGAGAGCAGGACCGTCCGGCCTTCACCGAGATCGGCGATGACTTCGCGGAACCTCAGGCGCTGCTCCGGATCCAGGCCGACCGTCGGCTCGTCGAGGATGAGCAGGTCGGGGTCGCCGATGAGCGCGGCGGCCAGCGCCACCCGCTGGCGCATGCCGCCGGACAGCGCCTTGATGCGTTTGCCGCGCTGGTCCGAGAGGCCGACCGCCTCCAGAACTCTGAGTACCTCGCCGCGCCTGGCCCTGGTCTCCGTCACCTCCTTGAGGATCGCGACGTAGTCGACGAAGTCCAGTGCCGTGAAGTGGGGATGGAATCCGGGGTCCTGCGGCAGGTAGCCGAGACGACGGCGGACCGCCAGCTTTCCCGCGGCCGTCGCCGGGTCCTCTCCGAGGACGGACAGCTCTCCCCGGTCGGCGGAGATGGCCGTGGCCAGTACCCGCAGAAGTGTGGTCTTGCCGGCTCCGTTCGGCCCCAGGAGTCCCGTCACGCCCGGCTGCAACCGGAATGACGCGCGGTCGAGGGCCGGCCGGCCCCGGTAACTCACCGAGACGTCACGGACGTCCACCGGGCTTGTCTGCTCAGACATCGGTCTCCTGCTTCTTGGCTGATCGAAAAGGCTGCTGTCGGGTGGAACACCGTGAGGCGGGCCGGCTCACAGGGCCGGCCGGTCCGGGCGCCGCCCTCGCACGGCGTGCTCGAACCGGTGCCGCTGGGCGGCGATGAACACGGCACAGACCAGGGCCAGGAACGCGACCACCGTCTGCCCCTGAACGGTGAGGAGCGCGGAATGCCTGACGCCGTCCCCCGCGGCCAGGACCGACACCACGAGCCACCCGACGCCCGTCGCCCGGACGGCGACGAGGGGGTCGAAGAAGGCGGACAGCGCAAGCGTCAGCGAGGTCACCGCCAGTGACGGGGCCAGCCAGCCGAAGACCGCGGCTCCCTGTTCCGGCAGCGCGAGCGTCACCAGCGCGCTGACGGCGGTGCTCGCGATCAGCACGGTGGTACTGCGGAACAGGATCAGCCGCAGGGCCTGGGTCGGCATGACGAGACCCAGTTCGTACATCGGGTCGAAGGCGGGACCGTACGACACCGCTACGCCGGCCGCCGGAATCAGCGGCGCCACCATGAGGAGGAGGACGGCGGAGGCGTCGGGGGAGAGCCGCGCCGCGATCACGGTGAAGAGGAGCGTCACCAACGACGCACCGACCCAGGACCGGCGCAGGACCGGCGTCGCCATCGCCAGCCGCGCCATGTGCTCGGGGACCCCGAGACGCACGACGACGCGCTCCGCGAGGCGCTGGGAGGGGACGTCCAAGGCGAACGAGAGCCCCTGCCAGCCGGCTTCGGTCACCTCGGGCGGTGTCTGTGCGGCGAGGACCGCCCTGCAGACCGTGCACCGGTCGAGGTGCCGCTCGACGGGTGCGCACCTCTCCACCGGCAGTGAACCCTGGGCGTAGGACGTGATGAGGCCCTGTTCCAGGTGGTCGCCCCGGGGTTCGGCCGGCATGTCCGGTCGCGCTCCGGCGGTTGGGTACGGATTGCTCATGCCAGTTCCTCCCGCAGCCGCCTGCGCGCCCGGCTGGCCCGTGTCTTGACCGTTCCCTCCGGGATCCGCAACACCACCGACGCCTCCCTTGTCGTCAGGCCTTCCAGCACCGTGACGGCGAGAACCTCCCGCAGCTCGTTGGGCAGTCGGCCGATCGCCGCGCCGAGGTCACCGTGCGCGACACCGTCGAGCACCACTTCCTCCGCCGACGGCGCCCGGTTACCCCGCACGCCCATCCGTGCGAGCAGTGCCTGAAGCCGCTGCCGTGATCCGCTCCCCCGCCCCGCGTCCGCCAGCCGACGGCTGCAGATCCTCCACAGCCAGCCCGCCACATCCGCGTCCTCGTGCCGGCGGAAGCGGGAGGCTCCTCGCCAGACGCTGACGAACGTCTCCTGCACGACGTCCTGCACCAACTCCGCGTCGGCGCAGCGATACCGCAGCCTGGCCGTCAGCCAGGGCGCGTAGTGACGGTAGAGCGACTCGAACGCCTCCCGGTCGCCGTCCGCCACGGCACGCAACAGCAGCGCGTGCTCCTCGGCCCGTTCCATCTCACTCACCACACCCCTTGGATCGTCACCACACCCTCCAACGGTTCACGGACAGCCCAACTATTTTCTGCGAGTTCCTCGACCGCACCCCGCCCGGTGAATCTCGGCCATGGGTCGCGATAACCGGAGCGATATCTTTCAATTGTGCGCCCGCGCCGCCCAATTCACCTGTCAACCGAAGGTCACAACCGGAATGACCTTCTATCAACTCCCTTATATATCAAGGGTTTTCGGCCACAACCGAATGGATCCCGCCCGATTCGCCGAGACCGGTCCCAGCCAATTCGGCCTCAAGTAGCGTCTCATCCGTTGAATAACACCCGTGTTCGACAAGCCACGAGAAAGGTACTTCACCATGCAGATATCCACGTCCGCGATCAAGAGAACTGCCGCAGTGCTGGGAGCCACCGCGCTGCTCGGCGGCAGCGTCGCCGTGGGGTCGGCGAGCGCCGCCAACGCCCCCTCGTGCGTCTCGTTCAAGAGCACCAGCAGCTGGGCCACCCACACCACGCGGGCGACCAACAACTGCAGCTCCAGCGTGCGGATCCGCTTCAACTGGTCGAACCACGTCGACGGCCCGTGTACCACGATCGCCGCCCGTGGCGGCTGGCACTCGGAGACCGTGGCCATCACCGCGGCCTTCCAGGGCGCCTACACCTGCTGACGCGGGGCGAAGGGCAGCGGACCCGGCAGGTTCTGCGCCGCGCCGATGCCCTGCCGACAGCCCGGCCGTCCTCGGTGACCGGCTCCCCCGCGGGGGAGTGAGCGGGTCACCGCCCACGGAGGGCCACCCGGCCCGCCTTCGAGGCCGTCGGCACGATCGGAACGACACGTGGGGTGGTCGAGGAGCACCTCCCTCGGCTGCCCCACTCCGCACCACATCACGCACCGCACCACCGCCCCGCACAGGGCCGCCCTCACCTCAGCGCCCCCGCACGCCGGTCAGCTTCCCCCACACGACGAGCCGGTACCGGGAGGTGAACTCGGGCGTGCACGTCGTCAACGTCACATAGGACCCGGCCGCCCGGTACCCGACGTACGGCTTCACGTTGCTGCGCGGCACGGCGGCCACGACCCCGCCGTCCCCCGCACCGGTCTGGGCGAGGGTCTTGTCGACGGTGTACGTGTAGACGGTGTCCCGGGTCTCGACGGTGACCCGGTCGCCGCGGCGCAGCCGGTTGATGTAGCGGAACGGTTCGCCGTGGGTGTTGCGGTGCGCGGCGAGCGCGAAGTTCCCGGAACCGCCGGGCTGCGCGGTGCCGGGGTAATGGCCGACGTACCCCTTGTCGAGGACGCCGCTCCTGCTGATGCCCTGCGCGACGGGTGCGGTGAGCCCGATGCGCGGGATCCGGATGACGGCGTAGGCCTGGGACCGGCGGGGCGCGGTGGCGTCGGCGGCCGGGGCCGCACTCCCGGCACCGCCCTTCCCGTCGTCCGTCGACACGGCGGGGCTGTCGTCCGCGGGCCGCTCCGGCTCCGCGCCCGCCCCCGACGGCTCGGGCGCCGGATCTCCCCAGTCCCGCTGGAGGGCCTGCACGGTGTGGGCGGCGCCGGCGCGGGCCTGCCGGTTGGTCCACCACAGCTGATGAGCGACGAGAAGCAGGAGAACGACGCCGAGCGTCACCACCAGCTCGGCGCTCGTCCACAGCCCGCGCACAGCGGCCTGCCGCCCTCGCGAGTTCCGCTGCACCACCACAGGTATCCGCTCACGCACGGCCCGCACGATAGGGCCAAGCCCGGTAACTCTCCAGAGCTGGGACAGCTCTCCGTCCCGCGGCCGTACAGCAGTACGGTGTGTTTCATGCGCCCCGACACGCCTGCCGACCACACCACCGAAGCCGAGCGCCTGCTGCGCACCGCGGCGCAGTACCCCGAGGACCACGAGCCGTTGCTCCTCCAGGCAGCCGCCCATCTGGAGCTCGCCGGCGACCGCGCCCGCGCCACGACGCTCTACGACGAACTGCTCAGCGCCCCCGGCACCGAACACCCGCACCTGGTCAAGGCGCTCAACGCCGCCAACCTGTGGGAGTACGGCCATGAGGCCGAGGCCCGCGCGATCATCGACGGCATCCGCGCGGCGGGCCCGCTGGAGGCGGCTCCCTGGGAGATCGCGGCGGAGACCCTGGAGGCCCACGACGAGCTGCGGGCGGCCCACGACTACTTCTCCACGGCCCTCACCCTGCTCATCGCACCGGGCGAGGAAGTCCCGTACGCCACCCAGTCGTTGCTGACCGGCCGCCACCGGGTACGCCGCCTGATGGGCGTCCGGCACGACGCCTGGGACGAGCTGGCCGACGCCCTGCACACGGCGGCCGTCCCGCTGGACGAACTCCACGACCCGAAGCGCCTGTGGGCCCTGGGCTCCTCCGACCCGGGCGAGCTGCGCGCCGAGATCACCCGCCTCCGCGCCGAACTCGGCACCTACCGCACCGCGCTCTCCCGCCCCTTCCCGGTGGCGGTGCTGCACTGGCCGGAGGCCGAACTGAACGAGCTCCTCACCGCGTACCCGAGCCTCGGCAGCGAGTACGCCTCCCACCCGGACCACCTGGCCCGCCTGGAGACGGCCCTGCGCGACCTCCACGCGACGGGCACCCCGAACCTCGGCATCGTGACGGGCACGGTCCCGTCGTACGAGGCGTTCGCCGCCTCGGAGGCCGCCTCCCCGGCCGACCCGGACCTGCTCCCCCAGTACGCCACCACCCTCGCGGCCCGCGGCCGCGCGGTCCCGTGGCCCCCGGCGAGGAGCGCGGCCTGCTGGTGCGGCACGGGCCGCCCGTACCGCGACTGCCACGGGGGCGCACTGTAGGAGGCGGGCCCCGGGGCAGCACGACCGCGTCAATTACCGGATGCCGGGGCCGGGCCCGGTTGTGTACGGTCCCGCCATGCCCACCACGCCCTCCTCGATACCTGAACTGCAGCGGCTGCGCGCCGATCACGCCCCGGCCCTCCTCACGTTCGAGCGGGAGAACCGCGCGTTCTTCGCGGCCTCGGTACCGGACCGCGGCGACGCCTACTTCACCGACTTCGCCGTCCGCCACGAGGCCCTCCTCACCGAGCAGGCGGCCGGCACCTGCCACTTCCACCTCCTGATGGCGGAGAACGGCGAGGTGCTGGGCCGCTTCAACCTGGTCGACGCGGAGAACGGCACGGCCGAACTGGGCTTCCGCCTGGCGGAGAGGGCCACGGGCCGCGGCCTGGCCACGTCGGCGGTCCGCCGCCTCTTCACCCTCTGCACGACGACGTACGCCCTGACCACGCTCCGCGCGTCGGCCACCGTCACCAATACCGCGTCACGATCCGTCCTGACGCGGACGGGGTTCGTCGCGACGGGCGAGGAGGTGCTGCTGAACGGGAAGCGGGGGTTGGGGTACGTACGGGAGCTGCCCCCGGAAGCAACGGCGCCCGCACCGGGACCCGCGTGATCGGATGGGAAGTGGCCGACTTACCTGTAGCCAAACGCGCACCGCCCGCCGATCATGGTCTCCTGAACTGTGGACCACTTCGGGGGAAGGCCACCAGATGAGCACGGACGACCCGGGCACGCCGGACAACACACGGGCCGACGGAGACCAGGCCCCAGGAGAAGCACTCCGCCCACCCGGCCCCGGCAGCGCCGGCAGCACTCCTCCTCCCGCCGCCGGTCAGATGCCCGGCACGGTCAGCGGCCTGCGCGTCATGATGATGACCCTGGCCGGCCTCCAAGCCGTACTCGGCCTCGCCCTCATCACCAACAGCGCCGACGTCGCGACCTCCCTCTGGAACGAGGCGCGCTCGGGCAGGGTGATCTCCACCGGAGTGCTACTGGTGGCGCTGGCCGCCTGGGGCATCATCACCGCCCTTAAATTCCCCACACGCCACCCCCGCGTACGCACTTCAGCCGTCGCGTACAGCTGGACGGGCCTCCCCTTCGCCCTGACCGCCTTCCAGGTGACCCCGATCCTCGGCGCGCTGGTGCTCATCCTGGCGATCCTGCTCACGGTCCGGCCGAACCAGCCGGAGAGCCGGGCTTGGTTCGGGGGGCGGGGGGTCTGAATCATGGCCACGCGATCAGGATCTGTCAGTCCCCCTTGATACAACTGCGTACATAGGTACCGCAATGAGGGGGACTCGGCCATGACCAACCAGGTTGCAGGGGAAACGGCGCCAGTTGCGGGACTGTACGAAACGTTGATCACCCAACGTCTCGAAGAGCGAATGAAGCAGCTCGACGCTGTGGGCTGGCGCGCCATCGACGCGGTGGTGGGAGGCGAGTCCACGCCTCACGTTTTGTCCCGCCACATCGCAAGCATCGTGCGCCGAGTGCTTCAGGGGCTGACACCAGCCGAGCAGGTGCTCGCCGCCAACCACATCCTGGAGTCCCTCAACACCCTCGAAGGCGCGACCGAGTGGGTCGACTTGGTTGTCGATGGACCGCGACAGCTTCTGGCGGTTGCAGAGCAGGAGGCGCCGGGTGTCTATGCCATCCGCCCCGCGACCCCGCTCTCCGAGACAGCGCTCATCACCAACTCACCCGAAGACCCCAGCTTGGGCTTCGAGCTACGAGCGGAACTGGCCACGGCGGACCGCGTCGACCTGCTGTGCGCCTTCGTGAAGTGGCACGGTCTGCGAGTACTCGAACAATCTTTGACATCTGCCCGCGATCGCGGTGTCCCCATCCGGGTCCTCACGACGACATACATCGGCGCCACAGAGCGTCGGGCACTCGACCGGTTGGTTCGCGAGTTTGGCGCTGAAGTAAAGGTCAATTACGAGCTCCGCTCGACTCGCCTACACGCGAAGGCATGGCTCTTCCGCCGCGAGAGTGGCTTCGACACTGCGTACGTCGGTAGCTCCAACCTGTCGAAGGCAGCGCTCCTCGACGGTCTCGAATGGAACGTACGCCTGTCATCGGTGGCGACCCCCTCAGTCCTGCGCAAGTTCGAGGCCACCTTCGACGCCTACTGGAGCGAGCGCTCCTTTGAGACGTACGACCCCGATAGCGACGCACAGCGACTAGATGAAGCCCTCTCCCACGCTAGTGGGGCTTCCGGTCCGCAGGGGCGTAACATCATCACCCTCTCTGGGCTGGAAGTCCGCCCGTACCCGCACCAGCGCGACATGCTGGAACGCCTTGAAGTCGAGCGCACTGTCCACGGGCGGAACCGCAATCTGCTCGTCGCGGCCACTGGTACGGGCAAGACGGTGATGGCAGCCCTGGACTACAAGCACCTGTGCAAGAAGCTGGGGCGGGACCCCCGTCTACTCTTCGTGGCCCATCGCAAGGAGATCCTGGAGCAGTCGCTTCGCGTCTACCAGAACGTACTGGTTGATGCGAACTTCGGTGAGCTCTTCGTAGGAGGCGAAGTGCCCGACGACTGGAACCACGTCTTCGCGAGCGTCCAGTCACTCAAGCCGCGGGCTCTGGAGCGCCTCGCCCCGGACCACTTCGATGTCATCGTGATCGATGAGTTCCACCACGGCACCTCGCCGACTTATCGACGGATCATGGACCACTTCACCCCGCAGGATCTGCTCGGCCTCACCGCCACACCCGAGCGGATGGACGGGCTCAACGTTCAGGATGAATTCTTTGACGGCCGGATTGCAGCCGAGATGCGGCTCTGGGAGGCCCTTGAGAACGAGCTACTGAGCCCGTTCCACTACTTCGGTGTCACAGACAACACCGACATGAGTGCCATCACATGGAAGCAGGGAGCGTACGACGTAGGCGCTCTCAGTAACCTCTTCACGGGCAACAACGCGCGGGCTCGACTCGTCGTCAAAGCCGTGAGGGACAAGGTCACCGACCCCGGGACAATGCGGGCTCTGGGCTTCTGTGTCTCGGTGGCGCATGCCCATTTCATGGCCGACTCCTTCCGACGCTCAGGCCTCAACGCCGTAGCCCTGTCCGGTGAATCCTCCACGCACGAGCGTAAGTCCGCGCTCGACGAACTTCGCGCCGGAACACTCCAAGTCATCTTCTCCGTCGACTTGTTCAACGAAGGGCTCGACATCCCAGATGTCGACACCCTGCTCCTGCTTCGGCCGACCTCAAGCGCCACGGTCTTCCTTCAGCAGCTGGGACGCGGCCTCCGCCGCACAGAGGACAAGGCTGTACTCACGGTCCTCGACTTCATCGGCCAGCACCGTAAGGAATTCCGATTCGAGGAACAGTTCCGCGCCCTGACCAACCTGACGCGAAACCGTCTCCTGACAAACATTGAGCAGGACTTCCCCCAGCTGCCCTCTGGCTGCCAGATCATCCTTGAGTCCAAGGCCAAGGCGATGATCATCGACAACATCCGGAACCAGATCGGCGTCAACGTCACCCAGCTCGCTCGCGAGGTAGCCGCGTACGCAGAGCCACGGCTAGCGGACTATCTCAAGGAGAGCGGTCGAGAGCTCAAAGAGCTCTACCGCGGCAACGGGAACTCGTGGACGGGTCTGCTACGCCGGGCCAAACTCCTCGACCCGACCGCACCCGACGGCGAGGCATCGCTCCTGAAGCGGGTATCGGCATTCCTCCATGTCGATGACCCGGCCCGCGTCTCCGCGTACACCAAGCTACTCAGCGACGACGGCCCCATGTACGACCAACTGACCACCCAGGAACAGCTGTACGCCCGCATGTTCTTCTTCTCCCTTTGGCCCCTGGGCGGAGAATTCACGAGCTACCAAGAGGGCTTCGACACCCTGCAAACTCAGCACGCGTTCCGAGACGAACTCCGCCAGGTCCTGGCCCACGTCCTCAACCTGGCCGACCACCTGCCGATCCCACTCCTCGGTATGCACGCCGGCCTGCCGCTGTCAGGCCACGCCTCATACAGCCGCGAAGAAATCCTCCCCGCGCTGGGACAGTCCACCGTGGACAGCTTCATGCCCGGGCACTTCCGCGAGGGCGTGAAGTGGTGCGAGAACATCCAGACGGATGCCCTTCTCGTCACCCTAGAGAAGGATGAAAAGGACTTCTCTCCGGAGACGCGCTACAAGGACTACGCCTTGAACGAGTCTCGGTTCCACTGGGAATCACAGAACCAGACGTCAGAGACGTCTCCGACGGGCCGTCGTTACCAGACCCACAAAGAGGACGGCTCGCATGTGCTGCTCTTCGTACGTCGCTACAAGAAGACCGACATCGGTGGCCCACAGCCCTGGATGCTGCTGGGCCCGGCTGAGTACGTCGAGCACAAGGGCAGCAAGCCCATGGGCATCACTTGGACACTCCAGCACGAGATGCCGGCTGACGTCTTGACATACTCAGCGATCACAGCCTGATGGCTCGGCGGCTAAGTGTCCATATTGACTCAGAAGGATAAAAACATGACAGACGCTAGCAATAGCGACGAAAACGGTTACGACGACCTTGACGGCGAAGAGAGCGAGTCCTCGGGCGACGTTTCCTCGAGTGACGTTCAGAGGGCAGTCGTTACCGACACGGACTGGACAACCGAGACGATCCTCAGCCAATTGCGCCGAGGGAACATTCAGCTTAATCCAAGGTTTCAACGACGCGACGCATGGGACAAGGCCCGCAAGAGTAAATTTATTGAATCCCTAATTCTAGGGCTCCCGATCCCTCAGATCGTCCTCGCAGAAGACAAGAAACGGCGGGGAAAGTTTATTGTTCTCGATGGAAAACAGCGACTTCTCGCCCTTCGCCAGTTCGCAGCGGGTTCTACTCTGGCCGCATCAGACGAGGAAGAAGCTTTCAAAGGTTTCGCCCTTACAAGCGTCGATGTTAGGCATGACCTAGCACGTAAGACTCTCGCGAAAATGGAAACCGACAGCGAACTTGATGACGATCTCAACGCGTTTCTTAACGAAACAGTTCGGACCGTTGTTGTTCGCCGGTGGCCGAATGAAGAGTTCTTGAACCTGGTCTTTCTTCGTCTCAATACAGGAAGCGTTAAGCTCTCCCCCCAGGAGTTGCGTCAGGCACTCCATCCAGGTGAATTCACAGACTTCTTGGACGATGCGGCATCTGATGGCGAGTGGCTACGCAAGGCATTGCGAATCAAAAAGCCAGATTTCCGCATGCGTGATGTCGAGATAATGCTAAGGTACTTCGCTTTCCGATACCGACTCAACGAATACACGGGGAATCTTAAAGCATTCCTTGATGGCACAGTGAACCACCTCAACGATGAGTGGGAGGACCGTGCGGAATATATCAAAACAAGTGCACTCGATTGCGAAGCAGCAATCAAGGCCACCTTCGATATTTTCGGAGAGAACGCATTTTACCGCTGGTCGCCTGGCGGGTATGAAGGACGATTCAACCGCGCAGTATTCGACATCATGACTTACTACTTCTCGAACGCGAAGACCGCCGCCGCTGCCGTTCAGCGAAAGGATGCTGTCGAGGCAGCCTTCCGGGAACTTTGCGAAGAGAATCGCCAGTTCGTGGAGTCGATCCAGACAACAACCAAGACACCCATCGCAACAAGTAGGAGGTTGACACTGTGGGGAGAGCGACTCCAATCAGTGATTGACGAGCCGGTGAAAACTCCGAAATTCAACGACAACCGTTTCTTCGTGTAAGGAGACCACAATGTCATCCTTGCGCTATAAGACGCTGTCCCGAAGGATTTCTGAACTCAGAGAGAACCTCCTCCCTCGCGCATTCGACGAGCTCGGCTTGTACTCAGACCGCGTGTACGAGCGGACTCGTGGATTCAGGGTTCTCGCGCACGCCGAATTCGAATCATACGTCGAGGATCGCGCAATCGAAGTCGTACATAAAGCCCACCTATCATGGAAGAAGAAAGGGGAGATCCGCCCCTGCCTGCTGGCATTGATGTCTCATCGCGAATCGAAAATGAACATCCCAGATTCGATCGCAGACCTTACCGACAGAACATCTTCTAGATTTCCGACACTCAACGCCCGGATCGAAGATGCAAAAGGCAGTTACACAACGTACGCCAAGAAGAAGAATCACGGAATCAAAGAGCGCAATCTACTACAACTACTACTACCTCTCGGTGTAACGAAGAGCGAAATAAACACTTCCTGGTTGAGTACGACTGAAAGCTGGGCTTCTGAAAGAGGAGAAATCGCACACACCTCCGCCAAGATGCAAGTTCAAATAAATCCTCGAACCGAATTGACTACCGTTCGGGAGATCCTCAGAGGATTCAAGAAAATAGACGATATCCTGAACACTAAATAATCATCTGAGAGCTTCCAGGACCGTCGACTTTCACGAGACACCTCCGTATTCAGGAATTCTGGCCGTAGCGAATACATGCCTGCCGTGTTACGTCAATTCTTCGCAGCTGCGACGGTCAAGCGTCTCATCAGTGTCGGTCTCATGAGCCTTCAACCAGAGGAGAAGTTCAGCGATCAAGCCCATAGCTGCTTCTGCGTTTTCAGAGTGGCCACCGCCGGGGTGACGGCGGCGAGGGCGGCACGTACGAGGTGCTCTGGCCGTTGAGGTAGGTGTAAGAAGCCTCAACCCATCAGCGCAGGAGCATCGTTGGCCTCCTCTCCTGCCGCAGCGGTTGTCAGGGCAGCCTGCCTACGCACGAGCGAATGCAGAGCTTGAAGACCTGCGGCACTGGTGAGCGCCACAGGTGACCAGGAATGGTCGCAGAGATACGCCCACGATCGTTTACGAGACAGCCGTTGGCGCGTGCCCAGAGGCGTGTGCTTACCGGTCGGACGAGGACCGAGCTCGCGGCACTCAGCAGGCTTGCCAGGGCCTCAAGTGAACCCGCGGCTTCCGGTCTCAGAGCACGAGATCGACTATCGGCATCGCCTCCTTAAGCCCCAGGTCAGCGGCCGGGGGACCCTTGCGGCCTGCGGGTTTAGGCAGACACTGGCACGCCCCGACTCCATAGCTCCTCGGCGTGTTCGGCGAACCGGTCAAACATCCCACCGTCACCCTGACGCCGAAGGTGAAGCAACGGCGAATCGTGTCCGACAAGTCGCGCAAGGTGCGGAGTGACCAGCGCCTGCTGATCGAATCGGAACACGGACAGCGACACGTGGTTGACAGCGTCCTCATGGCTGCTGAAGCGAGCCTCCACGCGGCTCGCGGCACCCAGGCGCCCCAAGTGCTCAAGGGTGATCCGGACACGCGTCGAAACACTCAGAGCGACATCCTCGACCACCTCGCGCTGGCGGGTCACCTCATCGTCTGGATCCCCCAACAGGAACCGGACGCGGCAACCCGTATCGATCTTCCTGCGAAGGGTATCGACGAAGGCCGGCTGCTCAAGCCAAAGGAAGTAGTTCGTGTATCCGGCCAGGAAAATCTGCTCCGCAGCCCCTTCGATCAAATCACCCCAAACGGTCGACGGACACGCGGACCGGTAGGGGTAGGCCTGAACGAGCTCCCGGTCATGGCCCGACTTCACCCGGTCCTGCACAGCCTTCGGCCAGATCATCTGTTCATCCACCTTCAGTGCCTGACAGGCGTCAACACGGTTTCTTGCGTGGGGTACCAGCTCAGCATCGGCCAACCATCGCTCAACAGTCTTCGGCGCAACCCCAATACGAGCCGCGAGCCTGCGAGGCGACAACTGGGCATCCGACATAGCTGATCGTAGAGCGGCATTCAAGACTTCCCCCTGCGACGTTTGGGCCTTCTTGGACGATAGCGACAGCCCGCCCAACTGTCCCTACAGTTGGCGGAGATACGTCCCATAGGGGCGGTCATCCTTCCGCCATGAAGACCCCGAAGCCGGGAATCACCCAGCCCTTCGAGCTCCCCGTCCCGTCTGCACCACCGGAACCGTGCGACAACTGCAGCGTCTGCTCCGACTTGGCCGAGCAACGACGGGCAGCCAGAGGCGCGGGAGACTACTCGCGCGCTACTGACGCTTCCGTAATGATCCGCAGGCACCCTCATGCGCCCCAAGGAAGCCGGTGACCGGTGTTGCCCGCCCCGGGGGGCCGGAGGGCTACGCAGCAGCCCTGGCGGCAAGCGAAGGCCTAAGGGCGGCTCTTGCGGGGCTGGGCCTCCCCGAACGCAGCTACCGCAGCATCCAGCCGGTGATGACTTCCACCGGCAGGCCGTACGTCTACGTTGGAATCTTGAACGCAGCGGCCGTCGAGGCGCTCACTGCGGTACTGCAGCGTGAACCCACCAGTGTGAGCCGCCCTGACGAGACGGCCACTATTTCAAACGCCCGACCGCCTCAGCAATCGCAGCGGGATGATGTGGCACACCCCCTCCACGCCAACACCCCCAAGCGGACGTCAGCCGGCCAGGGCGTGCGCCCCTCACCGCCACTCGACGCCACATACCCGCCCTCCATCCCGCAATACAGCTGCTCACGGAGGGAAGAACGTCCGGGGCCGGTAGAGCAGTAGTCCGCTGCGGATCGTCTACACGCCTGGAGTGGCGCGCCCTCGTCCAGGGCGAACCGCGAGCCAAGCCCTGATGGTGCTCTCCCGCCAGGCGGGAGAGCGGCCGAACTGATTGTCGGGGAGAGGGAAATCCGCGGGCCTGACGCGTAGATCTTCGGTCACGCGCTTGCGGGTGCGTTTGAGGTACAGGCGGACGGTGGCTGCCGTAATTCCCGCAACTTCCGCGACACCCCCGGTGTCGAGCAGTCGCTCGGATGGCGTGTCCATCTCTCCCCTTTACCCATGTCGTGGAGGCAAGGATACCGAGAGGTCGGCGGACGAAAGAAGCTCCGCCCCTGTCGTATCTTCTTGATTCGCCACATGTTTGACCCCGTCATGGGATCATATTTGGGTCTGAACCCTTCCATGCCCCACCCGTCTGCCATACGTCCCGCCATGTGCCCGGCGCTTCTGCCGTGGCCTGCCCTCCCTCCATTCCAGGACTGTGATGCGTCGTGTTCTCGACGCGGCCCCGTGCCGCGTCTCTCAGCCATGCCCGGTTCCGGATTGGCGGCCCGTCCCTGGCCCGTTGCAGGAGGCGGACGCGACGAGCGCCCGGCATGCGCAGCCCCGGGCGTGGTTGCGAGCTGTGGTGTCGCTGGTCGAGGAGGCCGGGCTCCATCCGAGGACCGGGCAGGCGACGATACGCATCGCACGAGACCTGGCCGGGCGGATGGATTACACCGCGGGCACCGTTCTGTACGACCTCGACGGAACGGCCGCGCGCTGCTCTCTGTCGAGGGCAACGGTCAAGCGTCACGTCGGATATCTGCGGGAGTTGGGGGCGCTGGTCTGGGTGCGGCACGGGTCGCGACGCAATCTGCGGCTTCCGGGGCGTCCATACGCGGGTACGGCCACGATCTACGCGGCCACCATCCCGTACGTCTACGACCGGGCGCACGGCAACCGGATCGAGGGTCAGGGGTTCGGGGCCCGGGTGGTCGGGGTGTCGGTGCCGCTCGTGCACACCTCAGCGGCGGACGGTTCTCGCTGTCGGACGCGTGAGCCCCAATCTCTCACTGCCCGCCCACGCAAATCTGTAGCTGAGGCAGACGAGAAGTGTAGAGACACCCCGCGCAGGCACGCGAGGGCACGGACCATCTCCCGCCCCGAACACTCGACGCCAAGAAGCCCGCTACAGGTCGCCGCCGACATCCGGATCGCCGCTCAGGTCCGGCCGCACGTCCCTTGGACCCAAGGCGAGGGGCTGCGTCGACTCGCTTACGCGCTGCGGCCGTTGATCGACCAGGGCCTCGCTGCCCACGACATCGCCGCCGAGCTGACCTCTTGGTGGATCAACTGGCGTCCCGCGCGGCCCGCCGCGTACATCTCCGCGCAGCTCCGTAACCGGACTGCTGTCGCTCCGTCCGAATCCCTATTGGCCGAGGCTGCCCACCCGCACACCGCTGAGCCCACCGGTAATCCCGCGTGGCAGGAATGGCTACGACAACGCGCCACGGCAACGGAGTTCCGCGAACCGCAGCGCACCGACCACGACCGCCGCCACGCCCGCCTTTACAGCTGGGACCGATGGGCGGAGATCGCCGACCACTACGCCACAGACCCCGACGACGCCCTGGACCTCTACGGCACCCGCCTGTGCGGCTACGCGGCCAAACGCGCTTCGGCCGCCACCGGCGACCTCATCGAGGTCGAACAACGCCGGCTCGACACCTACGAGCGCCCTCCCGCGTGAGCGGAGGGGCGACGCTCGTCCGGTACGGCGCTCCACCCCTGCGTCGGAGCCGACGCCCGGAGCACCAGGGGCTGGCGCCCAGGGCACCAGCGAAACCAAAGCGTCATCACGAAATATCGAGACTAGGCACACAGGATCCCCATATAAGTCTTAAGATCTCACCCGTCCGGCGCTCTGGGTGACTCACACCTCACGACCGGCGTGCATCCACGGCGCACCAGCAGACGTGGGACGGCAGCAATGATCGAGAACAGGAATCAGGG
Source organism: Streptomyces sp. NPDC050423 (assembly GCF_040655445.1). Classification (NCBI taxonomy): domain Bacteria; kingdom Bacillati; phylum Actinomycetota; class Actinomycetes; order Kitasatosporales; family Streptomycetaceae; genus Streptomyces; species Streptomyces sp. NPDC050423. The sequence goes on along the minus strand of NZ_JBFAJY010000047.1, from coordinate 42,919 downwards.
GCGGCATGTCTCTTCGGGATGCTCCGAGATCTTCGATATCCAACGGTGCCCAGGGCATGAAGAACGGAAGAAAGGCGCGCCGGGCCTACGGAGCCCTGGTGGTCGGGCTCATGGCCCTCTCCGTCAGCATCTCAGCGTGCTCCGGTGGGGACCAGGGCACGTCTTCGGCTGCGGCGAGCACATCGACTTCACCTTCCCTCACGGCCTCGGCCTCCCCTTCGGCCACGGTGTCGACGTCCCCGTCCGCCAGCGCTTCGACGTCCACGGCCGCGACCCCCTCGAAGAAGCCAGTCGTCATGGAGACGGTGAGCGACTACGCCGGGTGGAACCTCCGGAAGGCCGTGGCAGACGCTCGCGGACACCACGTCACGTCCGTGTCCTACGCCGATGCGAGCGAGCTGCGGCGTTCCGTGGTGCACACCTCCAACTGGAAGGTGTGCTCGCAGAGCCCATCCCTCGGCACCGACAGCACGCCCACCAAGCTCGCATTCAAAATCGTGGAGACAGGCGAGTCATGCGCGCACCCGCCGCGCTCCTCGTCCAGTGGTACGTCCAATAGTGGCGGGTCGTCGTCCAGTGGCAGCAGCGGAAGCGGCGGCGCCAGCTCGGGTGGAAGTACGTCGGCGGGCGGCAGCAACGCCACGACGCAGCTGTGCAGTATCCGGTCCAACGCCGGGAACTGCTACCACGCCGGACAGTTCTGCCGGAAGGCCGACGTCGGGGCGACGACCACGGACGCCGCCGGGCGAAAGATCGCGTGCGGCTTCGAAGCCGGCGCGAACCGGTGGCATTACTGAGTACGCCTGCAACGCGCCGGGCACGCACTTCGTCGCGCACCGACGGCCGCTGGTGCGTCGCCCAGCGCGCGGCGGCGGTGATGCGGAGCAGCACCGCGTCGTGGTAGCGACCGGCGAAGAACTGGTGCGGACGAGGTTGCCCCTCCCGCGAATCCCAGCCTGCGACAGAGTGCGAGGGAGGCGTCGTTGATGCGTAGACCTCGATCTCGCATTTGTAGTGGTGCTGCTCGGCGAACATGTAGGTGAGGACCAGTTCTGTTGCCTCGGCCGCATAGCCCTTGCAGCCGCTGTCCGCCGTGCGTGTCACCTGCGGCTCACTGCGGCACGTCCTAGTAGTGCGATGCCACCACGATGTAATAGCACGCGATAACCACGGCTATGCCGACAACTGCCGAGGCGACCAGCGCGCAGCCAAGCGACCCCGTCGCGGCGGCGATCGTCGCCCAGCCAAATCGCGTCGCGCGCTCGGCCCGCCGGACCGCGTCTTGGTACTCACTGTCGTCGTACCAGTCTCTGTCAGTCATTGCTCCCCCTCGACCGGAACCTACAGTCCGGTCATCGGCCTGGAATCCGAGGGTGCCGCTACTTCTGCCGTTCAAAGCGCTTCGCCGCGGCAGCATCTGCGTCGGGCGGCGCCCCGTGGACGTTCGATGCCTCGCAGCCGGGTGCAACTGAGTTGGCTCCGGGCGGTGTTGCTCCCAGATGGGGCGCGCTGCATGGAATCCAGTCATCGACGTACTGGGGGGACGAGAGTTGCAGTTGCCCCTGCTCAGCCGGCCTCCACGTACTCCCCGTCCACCACCGTGCAGTCCTCCAGCTCCTCAAGCCTGTCGTTCAGGTAGCCGATGAAGTCGGGTGCCGTGGGGCCACTCGGGCCCGTCTCGTGGTCCATGTCGATGATCTGGCCGACGGTTCCGTCGGGACCCGGTGACAGGTCCAGGGCGGAGCCGTTTCCGCTGCCGTCCGCGTCCAGCGACAACCAACCGGTGTTCCGCCAGCCGGTCTTGAGCGCCTGGGCGTTCTCGTCGTTCGCGTTGAAGTCCGCCAAGTCGTCGAAGGTGCCGTCCGCGAGTAGGTCCCGCCAGACCGTCGTCTCGCGGATTATCCCGGCGCAGGACAGCAGTTGGCCTGCCGGCCAGCCGCTCTCCATCGACCCGTTGTGTCTCCGGAGCGACAGCGTGACCGCCTCGGGCAATGAGACACCCAGCTCCGTCTCGACCGCCGTTATGTCCTCCGCGGTGGCCGGGGGCAGCAGGAAGTGGGCGGCGTCGCGCTCGACGTACCACTCCTCGATCCGTGCCCAGATCGACGAATCGGTTTCGGGGGCCTGTTCGGACATGGGAGTTCTCCTGATGTGGTGTGACGGTTCGGTCGGTCATTCATCGAGCCGTGGTTCGGGACGCCGTGGCGTTCAGGCCTGCGCCACCGCAGGGGAATCCAGCACCCTCGCGGTGAAGGCTGCCAGTTGGGCACGCATTCCCTCGCGGGTCGTGCGCTGTTGACCGACGAGGTGTTCGACCAGGTCGGCGCGGACGGCGGCCAGCAGGGCGTGGGCGGTGAAGTCGGCGTCGTCGAGTCCGGCGATCTGCTCCAGTGCGGCCCGGAGCGTGTGGTGCCACAGCTCGTAGTGCTCCGCCTCGTACGGGCTGTCGCGGCCGGTTCCCTCCAGCGCCAGTGCCAGGTGCCGGTTGTCGAGCTTGAAGCACAGGACGGCATCGAGGACAGCGGGTACGCGCTGGAGCGGTGGGGTGGTGGGCCCCAGGGGCGGCGCGCCTTCCTCGGTCGCCAGCCTGACCGGTGCGAGCCGCGCTTCGTACAGCGCGTGGATGAGGCCGGTTCGGTCACCGAAGCCGCGGAAGAGGGTCGCCTTCCCGACGCCTGCCGCTGCCGCGATGTCGGCCATGGTGACCGCCTCGGGACTCTCACAGCGGGCGAAGAGCGTGTCGGCAGCCGCAAGCACGGCCTCCCGGTTGCGAGCGGCGTCCACCCGCGGCTTGCGGTCGGTCATCGTTCCTCCGTTTTACAAAGCGGACCACAGGTCCGTATCGTGGAAGCGAAACGGACCGTCGGTCCGTATCGTACGGGACGGAGTCACCCATGAGCGCGAATCCCACACCTGTGGACCTGTACCGCCGCGGCCTGCGACTGCTGCTGGAGAAGGACATCCCCGCCTGGATCGACCTGTGGGCCGAGGGCGGGACCCTCGAATTCCCCTTCGCACCGGAAGGCTGGCCGAAGCGGCTGGAGGGCAGGGCGGCCGTCGCCGAGTACATGCGCGACTACCCCGACCACATCGACCTCCACGACTTCCCCTACGTCGAGATCCACCAGACCCTCGCCCCGGAGACCATCGTGGTCGAGATGCGAGGGGTGGGCCGCCTCGTGGACAGCGACAGCCCCTTCGACATGTCGTACATCGCCGTCGTCACCGTCGAGGACGGCCTCATCACCCACTACCGCGACTACTGGAACCCGCTCGCCCTCCAGGACCCCGCCACCCACTTCGCCGGGAGCAACCGATGACGGATTCAGCGAAGTTCACCCTGGTCGTCGGGGCCACCGGAACCACCGGCAGCCGCGTCGCCGCACGGCTGGTCTCCGCCGGCGTGCGGGTGAAAGCCGCCAGTCGGCGTGCCACTCCCGTGGACGGGGCCCGCCCCGTGCGGTTCGACTGGGACGACCCCTCGTCCTACGCGGGCGCCCTCGACGGAACGGACCGGGTCTACCTCATTCCGCCGCTGGGATCGTCGGACCCGGCAGCCGTCATGCTGCCCTTCCTCCGGCAGGCCCGGAGCGCGGGAGTCCGGCGCGCGGTGCTGCTCAGCTCGTCGGCGATCCCCGCCGGCGGCCCCGCCGTGGGGCAGGTGCACCAGGCGCTGCCCGGCCTCTTCCCCGAGTGGGCGGTCCTGCGGCCCTCGTGGTTCATGCAGAACTTCACCGGCGACCACGCCCACGCCCGCACCATCGAAGCGGACGGCACCATCCGCACCGCAACCGGTGAGGGCCGTGTCGGGTTCGTCGACGCCGACGACATCGCCACCGTCGCCGTACACGCGCTGACCGGGACACCCGCCCCGAACACCGACCTGATCATCACCGGTCCCGAAGCGCTGAGCTACGGCGACATCGCCGCCATCGCCTCCCGGGTCACCGGCCGGACCATCACCCACCACCAGCTGACGTACGAGCAGATGCGCGACCGCCTGGCCGCCGACATCCCCGCCGAGTTCGCCGCGATGCTCGCCGGGATGGACCGCGCCATCGCCGAGGGCGCGGAGGACCGCACCACCGACACGGTCCTGCGTCTCACCGGCCGCCCGGCACACAGCTTCCGGGCCTTCGCGGAACGGGAGATGGGCGGGCTGCCCAGCTGACAGCCTGACTCAGCGGGCAGTCGGAGCGTTGTGGAAGTCGACCATGGTCCGGACGGGGGGAGGCAGCCAGTCTTCGGACTTCTGGCGGATCCGCGTGAGCCGTTCCAGAACCTGAGTGCAGTTCGGGCGATGGGCAGGATCGTGCTTGAGGCAGCGGGTGATGACATCGACGAGGGTCGATGGCAGCAGTTCCAGTACCGATTCAAGGGTTTCGCCGTCCGGGAAGGGAACGGCGCCGGCAGCGTGGCACAGCACCATGCCGTAGGCGTAGAGGTCGCTGGCAGGTGTGGGTGCCTGCCCCGCGAGTTGCTCCGGGGCGAGGAAACCCTGCGTGCCCACGACGAAGTCGGTCCGGGTGAGCGAGGTGCTGTCCAGGGCTCGCGCGATGCCGAAGTCGATGACGCGTGGGCCCGCGGTGGAGACGATGATGTTGCTCGGCTTGAGGTCCCGGTGGATGATGCCGCAGGAGTGGATTCCCTCAAGGGCCTCGGCGATACCGAGAGCGAGAGAGTTCAGGGTTCTCGGCGGCATCGCGCCGTGCTGCCTGAGAACATCGTGCAGCGAGGGGCCGGGAATGTACTCGGTGACCAGCCAGGGGTTCTCGCCTTCCGCGTCCGCGTCGACCACGGCCGCGGTGTGGAAGCCGCCCACACGACGTGCGGCCTCGATCTCGCGGGTGAATCGCTGCCGGAACGTCGGATCGGACGCGAACTCGGCGTGGATGACTTTGACTGCGACCATCCGCTCGCCCGGGGACCGGCCGAGGAAGACCGTTCCCATTCCTCCCCGGCCCAGCCTCGCCACGAGGTCGTAGCGGCCGATTCGGCGGGGGTCCTCCTCCCGTAGCGGCTGGTGGCCGGGAGGCCGAGCCGACGGGGCGGGCAACGGTTGTGCCGTACGAGCCGCCTCCGCCCTGCCGGCGAGGATCGCCGCCACGTCCCGTTCCGTCTCCGCCTTCATCACCGCCTCCGCCCGGGTCGCCTCGGCGCGCAGGATGGCCGCCTTCTTGTCGAAGTCCGCGCGCATCTGCCCCTCCATCGATTCCTGGATGGGGATGGGCAGCTCGATCGACTTGAGTTCGAGGCGGTGGACCTGGATGCCCCACTTGCCGGTGTCCTCTTCGAGGACTCTGCGCAGAGCGGCGGCGATCTCGTCGCGGGAGGCGACCACCTTCGCCAGGCTCATGCCGCTGATGACGGTGCGGAGAGTCACGATGAGGAGGTACTCCATGGCGTTGGTGTAGCTCGCGACCTCGTACGTCGCCGCCCGAACGTCAGTGACGGTGAAATAGATGACGGTGTCGATGTTGACGACCAGACTGTCCTGCGTCGTCATCGGCTGCGGTGGGAAGGGAATGACCTGTTGACGGCGGTCGATCCGGTTACGGACGGAGTCGATGAACGGAAGGACGATGTGCAGGCCCTGGTCGAGGGTGCGGTCGTACCGGCCGAGACGCTCCACGACGGCGCTGCTGGACTCCGGGATGAGGTGAATGGCTTTGATCAGGGCTGCGACCACGAGCAGCCCCAGCACGATCGCACTGATGATCAACGCTTCCACGGTTGGCCCCTGCCCTCGTTCATCCCCTGCGCCCCGCCGGGCGCTCTCCCGGTCGGAGTCTCCCAGAATCCGCTTCACGGGGGTCAGTGAGTCGGGTAAGTGGCCCGCAATCATTGGCTTGTTGAGCGGAGACAGCCGGCGCGGCCCCTCATACAGGCCGGTGACGGCTCCACCGGGCGGCCGGCAGGCAGGGGCCGGCTCGCCCGGTGGACAACGAAGCCGGGAACCCTCAGCTCAGGCCGTTTCCGCAGCCACAACAGAACCTGGACGCGGCCGGGTTGACGGTGGAGCAGGAGGCGCACGTCTTCTCCTGCCGCAGCGAGGAGCCGCACTCGCCGCAGAAACTCCCGCCGAGCGCCTGCGCCCCGCAGGACGGGCATCGAGGCTGCGCCTGCTGACCGACGTTGAGGCCCTGCGTGAGGTTCGTGGTCTGGAGCTGGTCCGCGATCTGGCGGCGCCTGGCCTCGGCCTGGAGCTGGGCGATCTCCTCCGTGGCGATGGGGGAGCAGCGGGCGCACTGGCCGACCTGGCCGTTCCAGCAGATCTCTCCGCAGACCCAGTCGCCGCACCCTCGGCACTGGTTGAAGCGGTCGGCTATCTCGTTGACGGCCGTGCGCATCGCCTTGTCCTTGGCGGCGGAGTTCGTCCCGCGGTCCAGCAACCGGTCGGCGGCGTTGCTGATGTTGGAGAGCGACCCGCCGAAGAGGCTGCTCACACCGCGCACGAGGTTCTGGCCGGTTTCACGGAGGTCACGCTCGAAGGCGGACCGGTAGCCGTTGCCGCAGCGCTCGCAGTGGAACTCGAACTGGTAGCCCTGGGTGTTGGAGAGGTCGCGGATGTTATCGGTGAACGGAACGGCTTCAGACACGTCTTGTTCCCATTTCTACTTCTACTCTCTGTCTCGATCAACGGGTCGACCCGTCGTCGGCCTCGGCGTCGGCCCCGGCGTCGACGTCGTAACGGGCCGCTGGTCAGGAGCCGAGGACCAGCTCCGTGAGCGGTTCGAAGCCGTGCCGGGCGGCATAGCGGGGACCTTCCATGAGCAGCAGCGTGTTGATCAGCATCCCGCGGCCCATGAATCCGGCGATCTCCGGTTCCGTCGCGCCCGACGAAACCAGGAGCTGGTGGATCTCGCCGAACAGGCGTCGCGATTCCTCCCCGATCACCGGTTCGCCGGCGGCTGCGGAGAACGCGTGCGCGAAGACGAGCACGGCGGGCCCCTGTCGCAGGACGAGTTCCCGGTAGGCCGATCCAATGCGGGACGGGTCGAAACCCCCGTCCGCGAGACCGGTACGGAAGGCACGCAGGACCTTCTCGCCCGAGAACCGGTGGGTCAGCACGAAGAGGTTCCGTTTCGAACGGAACGCCTGCATCACGTAAGGCTGCGACACCCCCATCTCAGCAGCCACTTCGGCCGTCGAGGTCCCGAAGTAACCACGCCTCGCGAACGCGCGCTCCGCTGCCGCGAGGAGCTCGTCCGAGCGTGCCGGCAACCGCGCCGCATCGCTCACGCCGTCACCCACCCTGTCTCTCACATTGGCTGAAATATTATCAGGCGATAAGTGCGGACGCATGGCTCGCGAGCCACCGGATGAGACCCCCGCGAACCCCCCAGCGCCGACCGTCGCCACCCGGCGGTCACCGCCAACCCTGCCCGCTCTCTTGACGTGCCCCTGACCGAATGGCTTCATGGGAGCGCGCAAATATGGGAGCGCTCCCATGAAGCCATGGAACGTCTGTCGATGCTCAGCTCTTGATCCGTCCACCCTCTGGAGCCGCAGTGAGAACAGCAAGAAGCACGGCTGAGAACCCAGCGCGCAGGACTCCCGTCACCACCGTTCTGACCGTCCTGGCCACCCTCCTCGGGCTGATCGCCCTCGGCGGTCTCGCCCCGGCACAGGCCGCCACCGCCCCCACGCCCGCCGCCGCCACCGGTCTCCACATCAGCGACGGCCGGCTGCTCGAAGGCAACGGGAACGACTTCGTCATGCGCGGGGTCAACCACGCCCACGCCTGGTACCCGAGCGAGACCCAGTCGCTCGCCGACATCAAGGCGACCGGCGCCAACACCGTGCGCGTCGTCCTCTCCGACGGATTCCGCTGGAGCAGGAACAGCCCGGAGGACGTCGCCGCCGTCATCGCCCAGTGCAAGGCCAACCGGCTCATCTGCGTCCTGGAGGTGCACGACACCACCGGCTACGGAGAGGACTCCGCAGCCGGAACGCTCGATCACGCCGCCGACTACTGGATCAGCCTGAAGGACGTCCTCGCCGGCCAGGAGGACTACGTCGTCATCAACATCGGCAACGAGCCCTGGGGCAACACCGATCCGGCCGGCTGGACCGCTCCCACCACCGCCGCGATCCAGAAGCTGCGCGCCGCCGGATTCGCCCACACGATCATGGTGGACGCGCCCAACTGGGGGCAGGACTGGGAAAACGTCATGCGTGACAACGCGCAGGCGATCTACGACGCCGACTCCACCGGCAACCTGATCTTCTCGATCCACATGTACAGCGTCTACAACACCGCCGAGAAGGTCACCGACTATCTGAACGCCTTCGTGGACGCCGGACTCCCCCTGGTCATCGGTGAGTTCGGCGGTCCCGCCGATCAGTACGGCGATCCGGACGAGGACACCATGATGGCCACCGCCGAGCAGCTCGAGCTCGGTTACATCGCCTGGTCGTGGAGCGGCAACACCGACCCGGTCCTCGACCTGACGATCGGCTTCGACCCCACGCGGCTCAGCCCCTGGGGTGAGCGCATCTTCCACGGCGCCGACGGCATCGCCCAGACCTCCCGCGAGGCCACCGTCTACGGCGGCGCCCCGGAGGACGACACCGAGGCCCCGACCGCCCCCGGCGCTCCGGCCGCCTCCGCCGTGACGGCCACCTCCGCGACCCTCAGCTGGGCCGCCGCCACCGACAACGCCGCCGTCACCGGCTACGACGTCGTCCGCGTCAGCGGTGGCTCGGAGAGCAACGTCGCCTCGACCACCACCAACTCCGTCACCGTGACCGGCCTCAGCGCCGACACCACGTACACCTTCGCCGTCTACGCCCGCGACGCGGCCGGGAACCGTTCGGTGCGCTCGGCCACGGTCGGCGTCACCACGGAGGCGGGCGGCACAACGCCGGGTGTCGGCTGCTCCGTCGGATACCACGTCGTCGGCGAGTGGCCCGACGGTTTCCAGGCCGAGATCACCATCCGCAACACCGGCACCACCGCCATCGACGGCTGGACGCTCGGGTTCTCCTTCGCCAACGGCCAGACCGTCACCAACATGTGGGGCGGAACCCCCACCCAGACCGGCGGTTCGGTGAGCGTCGCCCCCGCCTCGTACACCTCTACGATCGCCGCCGACGGATCGGTCACGGTCGGGTTCACCGGCAGCCAGAACGGTACGAACACGGCACCGACCGCGTTCACCCTCAGCGGCGCCACCTGCACCGCGGCCTGACGCGGCCTCCTGACACGGCCGCCTCACTCCGCGTCACAGCAGCACAGCAGTAAGCAGCACAGCGCCGACCGGCCGGGCCACCGCCCCGTGCCGGTCGGCGCGCGAAACCTGCTGGCACTCCCCCGGCGCTCCTGATCCACTGGCCCTTCACATCCCGGAGGCCCGTATGTCCTGGTCCGAGCGCACGGTGATGCGGGACGGTGTCCGGCTCGTCTGCCGGGACCGGGGCGGGCCGGGACAGCCCGTCATCCGGCTGCACGGCCTGGCCGGCCACGCCGGTGAATGGGACACGGTGGCCCGGTCCTTGAGCCCCGGACTCCGGATCGTCGCGGTCGACCAGCGCGGGCACGGCGCCGCCGAGCGTCATCCGCAGGACGTCTCCCGCGCCGCCTACGTCTCCGACGTCGTCGCCGTGGCGGTGTGGGCGCCCAGCGGGAGCTGCACACCCCGATCCGCGGGTTCCTGGACGCGGTGATCGACCGCGCTCACTGAGGGACCTTGCCGCACCAGGTCTCCGCCCAGGCGGAGGCGCCGTACTTATTGGCCGCGCGCACCGAGACGCAGATCTCGTCGTCGGAGTACGGGCCCTTGATCGTGTAGTTGGTGCCGCTCGTGGAGTAGATGGTGTCGACGTTCTTCTTGGTGAAGACGCTGCCCTTGTTGGTGTAGTGGACGTCGTACCGAGTCGCTCGGGACACCGGTGACCAGCTCACGTTGAGCGGCATGTCGCATGCCCCGACACAGGAGTTGGTGTAGCGGAGCTCGTAGCCCTTCATGGCCGGCGGCGGGGAGCCGGTGGACGAGCCGCCCGAGTCGGACGAGCCTCCACCGCTGCTGCCCGAGGAGCCCGTGGACGAGCCGCTGGAGCCGGAGGCGTCACCTGTCTTCGAGCCCGAGGTGCCCGACGTGCCCGAGGAACCCGACGAGCCCGAGGACGAGCTGCCGGAGGCGGACGAGCCGCCTGTCTTCGCGCCCGCGGAGTCCCCGGAATCGGACGCCGCGTCGCCGCGGCCGGCTGAGGCCCCGCCGGACTTCTCCTGCTTCTCGCCCCCCTGCTCCGTGGCTCCGCTCTTGCCGCCTCCGCCGCCCTTGTCGTCCTTGCCCTTCCCTTGCGCGGACGGCGAACCGCCTTGCCCACCCGGTGAGTTGCTGCCTCCAGAGGTGGGGCTCACGCTGCTGCCCGGCGTCTGGGCGTGCACCCCGTCACTGCCGCCGCTCCAGGGCTGGAGGACGGCCACCGTGCCTCCCCCGGCGGCGAGTACGACGAAGACGGGCACCGCGATGATGGTCCGGCGACGGCGGGGACGTTTGTCGGGTCCCGCCTTCGTCTCGGGGCCCGCGTCGGCCGCCGGGACGACGGCGTCCGGCTCGGCGGCACGGACGACGGCGCCCGGCTCGGCCGACTGGACCACGGCGCCCGGCTCGGCCTGCGGGCGCAGGCCGACGGTCGCCCGGTCCGCAGGCCCCTCACGCAGTGGCTGTACCTCGGCGTCGAGCAGCCTGGCGGTCTGCCGGGCGATGTGGGTGAGTACGTCGGGCGGCAGCCATGCCCGTCCGGCCGCCACCGGCCCGACCCGGCCGGGGTCCGCCAGCAGTTCGTCCACACTGGGGCGCTGCTCGACGTCCTTGGTCAGGCACCGCGCGATGAGCGAGCGGAGGGCGGGATTCCCGACCGCCTCCAGGTCCGGTTCCTCCTGCACGATCCGGTACATGACGGCGTGCTGGTTGGTGGCCCCCTGCCCGAACGGCAGCCTCCCCGTCGCCGCGTACGTGAGCACGCACCCGACGGTGAACACGTCGCTCTTGGGCACGGCGCCGTCCCCGCGCAACTGCTCCGGTGCCATGAAGCCGGGCGACCCGATGATCATTCCCGTACTGGTCAGCAGCGCCTCGACGGAGGTCTCCATGGCCCGCGCGATCCCGAAGTCGATGACCTTGGTCCCGTCCGCGGTCAGCATGACGTTCGAGGGCTTCAGGTCGCGGTGCACGATCCCCGCGTCATGGATGTCCTTCAGGGCACGCAGCAGCCCGTCCGCGAGGGTGTGCAGCGCCGAGGCGGGCAACGGCCCGTGCCGCCGTACGACTTGCTCCAGCGAGAGGCCCGGCACATACCCGGTCGCCACCCACGGCGGGTCCTCGTCGGGCCCGGAGTCCAGCACCGGCGCGGTGTACCGCTCGGAGACCCGCCCCGCCGCCTCGATCTCCCGCCGGAACCGTGCCCTGAACCGCTCGTCGGACACGTGCTCCTCGTGGACCACCTTCATGGCCACGGTGCGCCCGCTGTCCGATCGGGCGAGGAACACCCGCCCCATGCCCCCGGCGCCGAGCCGGCCGAGCAGCAGGTACGGCCCGATACGCGCCGGGTCGAAGGCGGTAAGCGGTTTGAGGCCCCCGTCGACGTAGTCTTCCGGCCCGCTGCGGCCGTCCCCGTCCCCGTCCCCGTTGGCACCGCTCATGCTGATACGCCTCCCCGAACTCATATCAACTGATTGCCAGTTGGCCATCAGTTCAATGACGTTGAGAATAGGCGCATGGAGGTTCCGGCGAAGTCGAGGACGTGGGTGGGCGGCCGGACGGTTCTGTCAGTCGGTGACGGAGATTGTCACGGATGTGGTGGCGCATTCGTACGTCAGGAACAGTGCCCCGCTGTCCAGGACCTTGTGATCCGTGAGCGTCCAGCTCAACGGGTCGAACGTGGCCCGGTCGGAGAAGAGCGGGATGCCCGCGCCGAGGGTCACCGGGCTCAGCTTGACGATCAGCGTGTCGATCTCGGAGTACAGCGCGCCCGCCAGCTCTCCCCCGCCGACCAGCCAGATGTCCTTGCCCTCCTCCTGCTTCAGCTCCCTGACCCGCGCCACCGGGTCGCCGGACACGATCTCCACCTCGGTGTCCGGGCTCTCGCCCAGCGTCCGGGAGAACACGATGTGCCGCAGATGCGGGTAGGCGTCGGCCAGGCCGGCCCTGAGGCCGATCTCGTAGGACCTGCGCCCTTCGACGACCGTGTCGAAGTGCGTGCCCTGCGCCGAGATGGACAGCGCGGTACGGGCGGGGCCGGGCAGGGTCTCCGGGTACTCGGCGATCAGGTGCCCGATGTAGTCCTCCGGGACCGGCCAGAATCCGTCCGGTCCGCTGGGGTCGTCGCCGTCCGGACCGGCTATGAAGCCGTCCAGGGTGGAGGCGATGAAGTACACGAGCTTGCGCACGGAGGGCCTTTCGTCCACGTCGGCCGCCACGGGGTGGGCGGTCCTCGGCCGCCAGGATCAAACAGACTCGTCCAGCACGCAACGGGAAACCCGGCTTACACGCGCTCCCCTCCCCCTGCGGCCCCCGCACTCGGTTCGAACGTCCGTTCAGGCGCACGTCGACCGTCTGCACGACCTGCTCAAGGCGCCCTGACGCTCTGAAGCCCGGCGGGCGGGTACGGCACGGAGCGCCGTCAGCAGTGCGGAAGGCCGGGCGCCGGGTCCACGTTGGTGAAGACGCGGGACGCGGGGATGTAGCCGTAGTTCCCGCTGTCGTCGCCGTTGGTGTAGTACCAGACGTTGTTGTCGCCGCTGTGCTTCTCGCCGCGCACGTAGCACTTGAACCAGCTGTACGTGGTGCTCAGGGTGTCGACCTGGAGGACGCGGTTGCCACAGGTGGGCGACGGCTCGAAACAGGAGTGGTTCAGCAGTGCGGACGGGGCGTAGTTGCCGCAGTTCATGCCCGAACTGCCCCCGGAGCAGGTGTCGGCGTGGGCCGCCGGGGCTCCGAGGACGAGTGTTCCGGCGATCAGTGCGGAGCCTGCGGCGAGTCGGCTGGGGTTCTTGAGCGTGAGCATGGTGTCCCCCGTTTGCTCGGGTCGGTCAGTGATTGCGTCAACCCTGAAGCCGTGGCCACGCCCCCCGGCCGTAATTTCGACGAGCACGCAATGAGAGCGACGGGTTCCGGACGACGGCAGACCGCCCCCGGCCAAGCCCAGTCCAGCCGGGGCGGGCCGGGCCGGGCCGGGCCCTACAGTCTGCGCGCTGCGATCTTCTCCCCATGGGATCCACGGACGACGAGGTTCTGGGCCTTCCCGTCCCCGTCGTCCCCGTCCCACCACTCGACGAACTCGGCCGACATCTCCTCGGCGTCGAACCTGTCGGCAGCGCTGGGCCGGTAGTCCGTCGTCAGCTCGACGTCGAAGTCGAGCCCTGGAGTCCCCAGTTCCACGACCGTGATCGCGCTGACGTGGGTCGCGAGCGCGCGATCGTCCTCGTCCCCGAGCCATTCCAGGAATTCGGGAAGGAGGCCCTTCTCCCGCGTCCTCACGGTCACCGGGCCGTCAGGCGGGTCCTCGGCGCGCTCGCTCACCCCGTCCAGGCATCCCCCGACCCAGGCCCCCCGGTCCGCCTCGGCCGGCGGCCCCGCGTCGAGGGCCCGTCGCGTGCAGCCGCCCCATACGACTTCGGCGATCGACGCCCCCTTGCCGCTCGACTCCCGCACGGCCCGGCCCTTCTCGTACCCACCCGCGTAGGCGTCCCGTGCCGTCTGCTTCTCGTTCCTGACCGGCGCCGGCACCGTGCAGGACGACACGGTCGCGGCCGCGAGCACGCAGCAGGACAGGGCGAGACACCACAGGCGACGCGATGAATGCACAGTTCCCAGTCCTCTCCCGGTGCACTTCCGGTCTTCCGCCGGCCTTCTGCCGGTCTCTGATACAGATGGCGGGGAGAGCGGATCGGTGCCAGGACGGCGCGGCCTTCTCTTGCGAATCTCATCGGGGACCGCGGTGTTTCCCGCCCGGCCGGGGCAACGGCCGCGCAGAGTAGTGCGTATGACGACACCCGCAGAGCTGCTCCGCTCCTTCGCCCGCACCCGCGCCTCGCTCGACGGCGAGGAGGTCACGTACTGGTGGTCCGGAGACGTGTACGCCTGGTCCCCCGACGAGCCCTACCAGCGCGTCTTCGGCTTCGAGGGGCTCAACGTCGCCCGCCTGGTCCAGGATTCCGAAGCCGGACCGGACGCCTACCAACTGCTCACCCGCGAGGCCGCCTTCTACCTGGACCCCGCGAGCCGCGAGATCCTGGAGACCTGGCAGGACCTGCCGGTGGTGCACGTCTGGAACGACCCGGCGAACCAGAAGTGGCGCCCCTTTCCGATCCCGACGACCGAGCTCGGCGGCCAGGTCTGCTTCAGCCTGGAGATCCCGCTCGCCTACCCCTCGCCGCTGCCGGTGGCCCAGTACCCCGTCCACTCGTCCGGTGACACCTACAAGGCCCTGGAGCTCTTCCAGTTCTTCGCCGGCCGCGCCGACCTGGCCGGCCCGGCACCCAGCGTCCCGGCCACCATGTCGTGGACCCGGATGTCCCCGTGGCTCCCGTGGATGGCCCGCGGCCAACGGCCCGGCGGCCTCACCTTCCACTGCCGGGGCCGCAAGCTCGGCTCGTACACCGAGGTCCCCGGGCGGACCCGTGCCTACATCCGCGACCACCACCCGGAGTTCGCACGGGCCCCGGAGAAGTGGAGCGAGCCGAACGAGACCAGCTGGACGTACTTCCGCAGGCTCAACCCGCCCGCGTAGCCGCCGCGCCGCCCCCGGGCCCCGGGCCGGGTGGGCGGACCCGGGCGTGGAGGTGTACGTCGTGTACGGGGCATCTGGCCCTTCTGACGTACCAGAGCCACTCGCCCCAGGACTCGCCCAGCACGTACATGACAGTGGACGTGACCGTCCGGCGCAACGCGGCCGGATGACCGGGCGGGCGCGGGTCCATGCCTACGCCTGCTCCCCGTTCAGCAGTGCACGCTCCACATGGGCCGTGACCACCCAGTTCGGCGCGTCCACGATCTCGGAGATCCTCAGGTCGGCCGCCACGCTCGCCAGCAGGTACGCGTCCTGCGGAACGAGCCCCGTACGGGCCGAGATCTCGTCGATCAGCGCGCGGACGGCGTCCTTGGCCGCCTCCATCAGGTCCGGCCCGATGCCCGTCGTGGCCAGGGCCGCGCCGGCACGGGCGCTGACCGGGTCCGTCTCGATGACCGGGGTGCGGGGCGCCGCGCCCTTGCGGACGTCCACCCGCAGCCGCACCGTCGCCCGCGTCTCGATGCCCGTGCCGCAGACCTCGCCGTCACCCATCGCCGCGTGCGCGTCGCCCGCCGAGAGCAGGGCGCCCGCGACCCCGACGGGCAGGATGAGCCGGGCGCCGGGGCCGATGTGGCGGATGTCCATGTTGCCGCCCCAGCGGCGGGGCGGGATGACCGAGTGCGGTCCGGGCTCGGGCGGGGCGACGCCGATCGTCCCGATCATCGGCACCACCGGGATCCGCAGGCCGGGCAGCAGGTCGGCGTATCCGCCGGCGATCGCCGAGACGCGCAGGTACGGGTCGGGGAAGTCGTCGGCGAGCAATCCGAACCCGGGCAGGCAGGCCGTCCAGCCCCACTCCCCGACCTGTACGTCGAGGATGTCGACGACCAGCGCGTCACCGGGCTCTGCCCCGGTCACGTACAGGGGGCCGGTGACGGGGTTGAGGGTGGCGAAATCGAGCTCTTCGAGGTCCGCGGAGGTCGAACCGGCGGTGAGCTGGCCGCCGCTCGCGTCCTGGAACTCCAGGACCGCTTCGTCACCGGGGGCGAGCGTGGCGACGGGCTTGAACGTCCGGTCCCAGGCGTGATGCACCTGTCCGCGGTGGATGCTGAAGTCACTCATGAACGGCGGGGCCTCCAGGTCGAGTTCAGCGCGGTGCGGGAAGGGCGGTGCGCTGGGTGCGGTGCGGTGCGGTGCCGATCCTGGCGCGGCCGTGCGGGTTGCACAACACAGTCGGTTTCGGGGCGGTCCGTCCGGGGCGTGACCCACATGGCCGACAGCGAACCGATTCGGCGGTTCCCGTATGGGTGAGGCGTACAGCGTGCGAGTGAATCCGTGGTCCGGCGCGGTCGGTGCCGGGCCGGACCCGGGTCGGAACGATCTTGACCCGTTCCGCCCGACCTCGAATGAACCGTGCGACAGGCGGTCGCCCTGCTCGACCCGCCGAGCCGGGAGTGCGTCACCCTGCCCGGACTGGCCGGCCCGGAGACCTCGGACCCGGCCGACACGCCCTGGAACAACACCGGTTCCACCGCGACGGTCTTCACCGGCCCGGACTGCGACGGCGACCACTACACCCTGCGGCCCGACCGCGGCCACGCCTCCAGCCGGCTGAAGCTCCGGTCGGTCGTCTTCAGCTGATCCGGCTCCGGGGCGCGGCCGTTCACCGTTCCGTCAGGCCGTCGCCGGCCGGCCGGGGCTGTCGGGCAGCAGGGGGAAGAGCCTGGTGACCGCGGCCACGGCCACGGCGTCCGCGGGGCGCGCCCCGGGGTGCTGGTCCCGGTCGCGGTAGCCGGCCATCAAGTGGCGTACGGAGGCGGCGAGTTCGGCTGCCTCTGCCGGAGTGAGGTGGACCACGGCGCTGAAGGACTCGTCCTGCTGCCACTCGGCCGGCGCCTGGTCGCGATGGCTCAGCCAGTGCCGGTAGCTCTCGTCCTCCAGTCCGCGTGCGAGCGCGTCGAACTCCTCCGGCGCCTCCCCGCCCGGCTCACCGGAGGGCTCCCAGCGGAGCCGCCACGGCCGCACCCGGCCGCCCGTGTGCGGCGCCTCCTCGATGAGGCCGTGCGCGGCGAGCTGGCGCAGATGGAAGGAGCAGAGGCCGGAGCTGTGGCCGAGGCGGGCGGCGGCCTCGGTGGACGTCACCGTGCCGGCGTCGGCGAGCAGGTCCAGCAGGGCCACGCGCACGGGGTGGTCCGGGAGCGGTTTACGGGCGCGGTGGGGCAGGGGGCCCGTGGGTGCGGATTGGCGCTTCTCATCGCTCATTTTGCAAAGAGTGCTACTTTGCAAAGCGTTCGGTCAAGCCGGTCGCCCCGGCCGACTCCCTTATGCCCGGAAGGCGTTGGTACTCCATGGCCACTCGGTCCGACGACAGCTCGCAGGACCGCCGGGTACGCGTGCAGGGCGTACCCGTCGACTCGTTCCCCCGGTTCGCGCCGGAGGCCGAACGGGGTGCGGTGCGCCGGATCACCGTCGTCGGGGAGGAGATTCTGCGCCGGCCGTGCCGGGAGGTATCCGAGTTCGGCACCCCGGAGCTCGCGCGGCTGGTCGACGACATGTTCGCCACCAACCAGGTGGCGGAGGGCGCCGGACTCGCAGCCAACCAGGTCGACGTGGACCTGCGGCTGTTCATGTGGGACATCACGGACGAGTGGGGGGTGCGCCATGTCGGGCACATCGCCAATCCCGTCCTGGACGAGGTGGCACCCGAGCAGCGCCGGCTGGTCGAGGAGTCCGAG
Source organism: Streptomyces sp. NPDC050423 (assembly GCF_040655445.1). Classification (NCBI taxonomy): domain Bacteria; kingdom Bacillati; phylum Actinomycetota; class Actinomycetes; order Kitasatosporales; family Streptomycetaceae; genus Streptomyces; species Streptomyces sp. NPDC050423. The sequence goes on along the minus strand of NZ_JBFAJY010000047.1, from coordinate 25,445 downwards.
GGGTGCCTGTCCGTCCCGGGCCCGTACCGCATGGTGCCCCGCCTGGACCGTACGGTCGTGCGCGGCCGGGACAAGGACGGCGGTCCGCTGGTGATCGAGGGCCGCGGCTACTTCGCCCGCTGCCTCCAGCACGAGACGGACCACCTGCGCGGCCACCTCTATCTGGACCGGCTCGGCCGGCGGGAGCGGAAGACGGCCCTGCGCGAGACGGCCGCGTCCCAGGACGAGATGTTCGCCCGGCGTGCCGCGCTGGCCGCGAAGCTGGGCAAGTGACCCCGCGGCCGGGGCCCGGTCGGGGGCTCCCGGGTCAGCGGTAGTCCTCCGGGTGGTCCTGCATCCAGGTGTTGACGCGGTCGCGCGTGCCGGTCAGGTCCTTGAAGTGCTTCTCCAGGTTGGCCGTGGAGGTGTCACCGGCCAGCGTGGTGCGCAGCGCGGCCGTCCACGCCAGGGGCTCCTCGAAGCGGCCGGAACCCCGCTGGTCGGCCTTCATCGACGCGTCCAGGCCGGTCAGTTCCTCGTTCACCCGGCCCAGGAAGTAGGCGCAGTCCCCGGCGCCGGGGGTGCAGGTGTCGTCGAGGGTGGCCTGGAGGCCGGCGAAGGCGTCCCGGACCTTCTCGGCTCCGGGGGGCGGTGCCCCCTGCGCGTCCCCGCCCGCACCCGCCGTCTCCGCGGCGACTTCGGTCGTCCCGGCCCGGTCGGCCGACTCGTGCACCGACGGGGCCCCCTGCGGGACATCGCCCCCGGGGCCCTGCGGCGTGGCCGCCTCGGAGCAGCCCGCCAGGGATGCCACCAGAGCGGCCGCCGCGGCGAGTGCCGCCGCGTTTCTGCGGGTGCGGATACGGACAGACACAGGAGGCCCCCTCGTCGGATGGCCAAGACCCTACCCCGGCCGCTCAGCCGGTGATCAACGTCTGGAGCGCGGGCGCGTAGAGGTCGGCGATGCGTTCCGGGGAGGCCAGGGCGCCTGCTCCCTCGCGGTGGAGGCTGAGCGTCGCGCCGAGGCCGAGGAGGTGTCCGGCCAGGAGCTCGGCGCGCAGCGCGCGGTCCCGGCCGGAGAGGCGGGCGGTCAGGGCGTCGGTGACCTGTTCGTGGAACCGGTCGCGCAGGAGCGAGCGTTCGTCCTGGTTGCCGAGGGAGAACACCACGCGCAGGAGCGGGTCGGACTTGAGCTCGCGGCGGCGGGTCACCAGCGTGACGACCATGTGGCGGCCCAGCAGCCCGAGCGGGGCGTCGAACAGCTCCGCGGCGGCCGGGCCGAAGTCGGCGACGGTGTTGAACAGCTCTTCCTTGCGGCCGAAGTGCTTGACCACGAGGGCCGGGCTCACCCCGGCGTCCGCGGCGATCTGGCGGATCGTCACCTCGGCGTACGGGCGCTGGGTGAACGCCCGCCGCGCCGCGCGCAGGATCGCGCCCCGGCCGGTGCCCGCGTCCGCGGACCCGGGGGCCGGTGCGATGGCCTGGCCGCCGGTCATGCGCCCTCCTGGATCTGTGCTGTCCGTACACCGCCCTCGCGGATGCCCGGCGCCTTGCGGCTCTCCCCGACCGTACCCGCCACGGCCGGCTTCCCGCCCGGCAGGAACAGCGTGACGGCCAGGGCCGCGAGCGCCGCTCCCGCCGCGATCACGAAGACCAGCTGGTACGCGTGGAGGGTCGGGGCCGTCCTGCCCCCCGCCTGGAACGTGATGTTGGCCAGCACCGCGGCCACCGTCGCGCTGCAGAAGGCCTGTCCGATCGACCGCATGAGGGTGTTCAGACCGTTGGCGGCCCCGGTCTCGCTGACCGGGACTCCGCGCATCACCAGGGCGGGCAGGGCCGAGTAGGCGATCGCGGTGCCCGAGGCGACGACCGTGGCGCCGGCGATGATCAGCCACAGGCTGTGGCTGGTGAAGTACCGCACCCCGTAGCCGACGGCGATGATCCCGGCGGCCAGCGCCAGGCTGACCTTCGGCCCGCGCTTGGCCGATATCCGCGCCGATACGGGCGAGAGCGCCACCATCGCCACACCTCCCGGCAGCAGGCACAGCCCGCTGACGACGAGCGAGACGCCGAGCCCGTACCCCGTGGCCTTCGGCTCCTGCACCATCTGGGCGGTGACCAGCGAGTTCGCGTAGAACGCGAAGCCGATCAGCAGCGCCGCGACGTTGGTGAGCAGTACGGCGGGGCGGGCCGAGACCCGCAGGTCGACCATGGGCGTCGCGACGCGGAGCTCGTACGCGCCCCAGAGCAGTGCCACCACGACGGCCGTCGCGAGCAGGCCGACCGTCCGGACCGACCCCCAGCCCCAGTCGGCGCCCTGGGTGACCGCGAGCAGCAGGCAGACGAGCGCGACGGACAGGCCGAGCGCGCCGACGGCGTCGAAGCGGCCGCGGCTGCGCAGCGGGGACTCCGGCACACAGCGCAGGACCAGCGCGATGTCGATGAGACCGATCACGCCGGAGACCCAGAACATGGTGTGCCAGTCGAAGTTCTCGATGACCAGGGCCGCGACCGGCAGGCCGATGGCCGCGCCGATCCCGAGCGTGGAGCTCATCAGCGCGACGGCGGACAGGACACGCTCGGGCGGGAGCTCGTCGCGCAGGATGCTGATGCCCAGCGGTACGACGGCGATCGCCGCGCCCTGAAGCGCGCGGCCGGTGATCAGCACCCCGATGTGGGAGCTGACCGCGCAGAGCACCGAGCCCACCACCAGCACCGCGAGCGAGGCGACGAGCACCCGCCGCTTGCCGTACATGTCGCCGACCCGGCCCAGGACCGGGGTGAAGACCGCGCCGGTGAGGAGGGTGACGGTGACCAGCCAGCTCGCGGCGGCGGGGGTGGCGCCGGTCAGCGCGGGGATGTGCGGCAGCAGCGGGACGACGATCGTCTGCATCACCGCTACCACGACACCGCAGAACGCCAGCACGCCGACGGCGAAGCGGGGGTGCTGGGCCTGGACGGCGGGGGGCGCGGGATCGACGGGGACCGGTATGTCCGCGGGCATGTTTCTCCGTACGGTGCTCGGCGTCAAGGCAGGGGTGTACGTGCGTTCACCCCCAGGGTAAACGCACGTACACCCCCTCGGCGACGGGTCACCCGAACGTCGCGTTAGCCTCGGTTCCGAGAAGCAGATCCGGGAGAGCGGGTCCGCACGACGGACGAGCACAGGTGGAGGTGGCTGCGATGGCGAGGATTCCGGCAGCGGCGGTGGCGGCGGGCGGACTGGTCGGCGGCTACGCCGTCGCGCGGTGGACCAGGAAGCGCCCGCTGGGCGGGGTCGCCCTCGCCGCCGCGGGCACCGCCGCGGCGTACGAGTGGAACCGGCAGGCCGGGCCGCGCGCCGCCGCCGGGCTGACCACCGCCTATGTCGCCGCCTTCGCGGGATCGCACCCGCTCGCCAAGAGGATCGGCGCCTGGCCGGCGGTCTTCACCGTGGCGGGCACGGTGGCCGCCGCGTCCTGGGCGGTCACCCGCCGCGCGGCCTGAGCGCGGAGCCCTCCCCGCCCCGCACCACCGGGCATGTACCCGAACAACTCCCGTACGGCGGCGGTGCGTCATAGGGTTGTGGGCAGAAGACGGGGAGGTCCTACGTGGTGGAGCCGAAGCCCGACGGAAGGTTCGCTTGCGAACTGGTCCTCAACGGGGACGCACGAGCGGAGACCACCGCCGCTCTGGGCCGCAAGCTGTCCGAGAACGGGGCCGAGCGGGTCGTGCCCGCCTACGCCTCACGGCCCGCGCCCGGACGGCGCTCGGGCGGCGTCGCCGAGGTGGCCACCCTCGTGGTGACCTGGGCCGGAACCCTGGTCCCGATCATCGACACGGTGCGCGGCTGGCTGATCGAGGGACGTAACGCCCCTCCGGGCAACGGGGGGACCGGGACGGGCCCGGCGGACGGCACCGGCCGCGTCACGTCGATCACGGTCGTCATCGGCGACGACCAGGTGGAGATCATTCAGCCCTCCACCGCGTCCGAGGAGCGGCTCGTCGAGGCGTTCATCCGTCGGCACAGCCCGTCATGAGCGAACCGGACACTCTGAACGTCCGGGTCACCACGCAGGGCATGACCGTGCGCTACGAATACGAGCTGCGGGCCGGCGGTCCCGTCGGCGACAGCGCTCCGCTCGAAATGGAGTACGTGGCCGAGGTCGACCCCGGACTGGTGAGGGACTGCCGCGCCCGGATCGACCAGGCCCTGACGAGGGCAGCCGCCGGGGAACCGGGCCCCGGGCCCGGCCCGGCCAAGGAGCTGGCCAACTGGGGCAGGCTGCTCCACAAGCAGCTGTTCCCCCGGGTACAGGGCGGTGTGGCCGAGCTGGTGTCCCGGCTGCACGCGTCGTCCGGCCCCCTGCTGATCCGTACGAACGAGCAGGAGGTCCCGTGGGAACTGCTGCACGACGGTGCGGACTTCCTCGGTCTTCAGCACGACCTCGGGCGCCGGCTGCTGGCCAGGCGCCCCGTCGTCGGCGGGCGCGGCATCGGCCGGGTCGCCCGCGCGCTGATCGTGGGCGACACCCTCGGCGACCTGCCCTCCGCCCGCGAGGAGGTCGCCAGGGTCGCGGCGTGGCTCGGTGACCGCGGCATCGAGTGCACGGTCCTGCTGGGGCAGGAGGCCACCCAGCTCGATGTCCTCGCGGAACTGGCCTCGGAGGAAACGCCCTACGACCTCTTCCACTTCTGCGGTCATGTGGCGACCGGCTCCGGCACGACCGGGCTGATGATGCACGACCGCCAACTGCTGGGCGAGGTCGCCCTGCAGACCCTCTCGTCGCGTGGCGCGCCGCCCGTGGCCTTCATCAACGGCTGCGCCTCCGCCGGGGAGGGCACAGTGGCCGGCATGTGCGTGTCCTTCATGGTCCTCGGCGCGAAGACCGTCGTCGGCACCCGCACCGACGTGGCCGACGAGGGCGCCTGGCAGTTCGCCGCCGAGTTCTACGGGCGACTGCTCGCGGGCGTGCCGGCCGGTACCGCGGTCCGGACGGCCCGCACCGCGCTCCGTGACCGGCCGGACGCGGCCTGGGCGTCCTTCGTCCTGTACGGCGACCCGGCCGCGGGCATCGCCGGGAACGTGACTCCGGGGAGCCCCCGGCCGCCCGAACCGCCCGAGGACGACCCGACGACCGCGCTGGCCCCCGACGCCCAGGAGCTGATGCGGCGGGTGCACGCGGCCTGCGCCGACCGGCGCGGAGTCGCCTCGGTCGATCTGCTGCGAGGGCTGCTCGGCGAGGCGGACATCAGGCAGCGGATCGAGGAGAGCATCGGGCCCAGGACCATGGAAGCCCTCGACCGGGTGATCGATCAGGTTCTCAGCCGCGACTCCGGCCCGGACGGCGGCTCCGGCCCGGACGGCAACTCCATCCCGGACCACGACGGCAGCATCCGGTCCGACACGGTCAACCGGGTGTTCGCGGACGCGGCCACCCGCGCCGCCGCGGACGGCCGGAGCACCGTCACCACGGCCGACATCACCGAGGCCTTCGTCGCCGTGGGCGGCGGCGTCGCCTCCCGGTTGCTGGAACTGTGCGGGGTGCCGCTGGCCCGGCTGCTGCCGGACAGCGACACGGACAACGGCGACGAGCGGCTGCAGATGGACGACTTGAGCCGCGGCGCCGTCGGCATCGTGCGGCTCGCGAACCTGCTGGCCGACACCCGCGGCGAGGTGATCGGCACCTACACGCTCCTGCTCGCGTTCGGCGCGATGGGCAGCGAGGTGCTGCAACGCGCCCTGCACGAACAGGGGGCGGCCGGGGAGCTGGCCTTCCGGAAGCTCTCCGGGATGCTCACTCCCCGGCGCCGCGACCTGTCCCCGCGGGTCCATGACGTGCTGGACCGGGCCCGCCGGCACAGCGCGGCCGGGCACGCATCCGCCGGCCTCGTCGGCGAGGCCGCCATCCTCCTCGCCCTGCTCCAGGACGAGGAGTCGTCGGCGCGCGAGCTGATGCGCAGGAGCGGCGTCGACCCCGATCTGCTCATCCGGTCCCTGGGCCGGGACCGCTGACTTCACCGGACCCGCTGACGTCGGGGAGCCCGCTCACTGTCGTGCACCAGGTCGTTACGCTCCCAGCGCCCGTGACACCGTGTAGATCGCCAGCCCGGCCAGCGCACCCACCACCGTGCCGTTGATGCGGATGAACTGCAGGTCGCGGCCGATGTGCGCCTCGATCTTCTTCGATGTCTGGTCCGCGTCCCAGCCGGCCACCGTGTCGCTGATCAGCGAGGTGATCTCCGCCCGGTACGTCGTCACGACGTACACCGCCGCGTCCTCCAGCCAGCCCTCCAGTTTCCCCTGGAGACGGCCGTCCGTCGCCAGGCGGGCGCCCAGGGACATCAGGGAGGCACGGGCGCGCAGGCGCAGCTCGCTCTGTTCGTCCTCGGCCGCCGCGATGACCATCGTGCGGACCGAGGACCAGGCGGACGCGATGACGTCCTGGACCTCGCGGCGCCCCAGGACCTCCGACTTCAGCCGTTCCACCCGGGCCCTGGTCTCCGAGTCCGTCTGGAGGTCGGCCGCGAAGTCCGTCAGGAACGTGTCGATCGAGCCGCGCGCCGGGTGCTCCGGCATGTCGCGCATCTCCGTGATGAAGCGCAGCAGCTCCTTGTAGACCCGCTCTCCCACCCGCTTGTCGACGAACCGCGGGGTCCAGCCCGGCGCACCGCCCTGCACCGCGTCCATCACCGAGTCGCCGTGCAGCACCAGCCAGTCGTGGGCCCGGACACAGACCAGGTCCACCACCTTGCGGTGACCGCCGTCGGCGACGACCTTCTCCAGCATCTTGCCGAGGCCCGGCCCGATCTCCGCCGCGTTCGCCCGCCGGGTGATCGCCTCACCCACCACGGCCTGCACGTCCGAGTCGCGCAGCACCGTCAGCGCACCGCGCAGCGCGGTCGACAGCTCGGCGGTGACCCGGTCTGCGTGCTCCGGTTCGGCGAGCCACGCACCGAGCCTGCGGCCGATGCCGAGGGAGTGGATGCGGTCCCGTACGACACCGCCCGACAGAAAGTTCTCGCCCACGAAGGAACCGAGGGAGGCTCCGAGCTGGTCCTTCTTGGTGGGAATGATGGCGGTGTGCGGAATCGGCAGGCCGAGCGGACGCTTGAAGAGTGCCGTGACGGCGAACCAGTCGGCCAGCGCACCCACCATGCCCGCCTCGGCGGCCGCGGCGACGAAGCCCGGCCAGCCGCCCACCCCCTCGTTCTTCGCCCAGGTGGCGAGGACGTACACGAGCGCGACCAGCAGAAGGAGGCCGGTGGCCATGGTCTTCATACGGCGTACGCCGCGACGCTTCTCCTCGTCCGCGGCGGTGTACGAGAACGAGGCGAGGGAGGCGGAGCGGCGGGTGCCCGCACCCCTGCCCCCCGCGCCCGCGCCCTCGTCCGCCTGCGCACCGGCACCCCGCTCGCCGGGTCCGCTGCCTTCGGTCCGTTCCATCCGCTCCACCCGTCCGCGTACGCGTCACCCACGACGCCCCGTACGCATTGTCCTTGCCTGACCTACTCCCGGGCCGCACGTTGAGTTCCCCGCGCGCTGCCGCATCATGGAACCGGCCCACGAACAGAGGAGACACACCGCCCATGCCCAGGCGCCAGGGGTACGCCCTGCTCATAGCCCTCGTGGCCGGCACCGCCGCGCTCGCCGCCGTCGTGGCGTTCACCGGCTCCCTGCTGTTCTCCGGGCCCCGGGCGAAGGCCTCCGCCACCACCGGGCCGCAGGGCACGGCCCGGACGCCCGCGGCACCGGCCCACTCCGCCGGGCTCTGGCTCGCCACCTGGGCGGCAGCCCCCGTCCTCGGAGCGGCCGACCCGAACCACGGCCAGGACCTGGTCCACCGCACCATCCGTAACGTCGTACACACCAGCATCGGCGGCGACGCGGCCCGCATCACCCTCTCCAACCTCTTCGGTACGCAGCCGCTGCTGATCGACAACGTCACCGTGAACACCCGTCCGGTGACGTTCCGCGGCGCTCCGGCCACCACCGTCGGCGCCGGCCGGAGCATCGTCAGCGACCCCGTCGTCGTCCCGGTCGCCGCCGACGCCGACCTCGTCGTCACCCTGCGCACCCCCACCGCCCGCGGCCCGGTCACCGTGCACCCCAACAGCCACCAGAGCTCCTACGTGGAGACCGGACGGGGCACCTGGCGCAGCACCGCCTGGCGCTATCTCACCGGGGTGGACGTACACAGCCCGACCGCCACCGGGACCGTCGTCGCATTCGGCGACTCGCTGACCGCCGGCACCGGCTCCACCACCGACGCGAACAGCCGCTGGCCCGACGTCCTGTCCGACCGGCTGAACGGCCGGTACGCGGTGGTGAACCAGGGCATCGGCGGCAACCGCGTCCTGCGCCACGGCGTCGGGCCGCGCGCGCTCGACCGCTTCGAGCGCGACGTGCTGGGCGTCACCGGCGCGAAGACCGTCATCATCGCCCTCGGCATCAACGACGTGCAGGGCTACCCCCAGGAGAAGGACCCGCAGCGGATCACGGACGCCCTGCGCACCCTCACCGAGCGGGCCCACGCACGCGGGCTGCGGGTCATCGGCGCGACCCTGATGCCGTACGACGGCTACCGCAGCTGGACCGCCGCCCAGAACGCCGTGCGCGACCGGGTCAATGAGACGATCCGGGCCGGCGGGGTCTTCGACCAGGTCCTCGACTTCGACCTCGACATGCGCGACCCGGCCCACCCGGACCGGCTGCATCCCGCCTACGACTCCGGTGACCACCTCCACCTGAACGACGCGGGCTACCAGCGTCTGGGCTCCCTGGTGGACCTGGCCGGCCTGGTACGCGTCCGGCCGTCGTCCGACGCGCTCTGAGGGCCGTCGGGCGGGGCGGACGCGCCGTCAGTGGTGGACGCGCTCCGTCACTTGTCCCGGTCGCCCTTGTCCAGCCGGTCACCCTTCTCCAGCCGGCCGCGCGAGCGCTCCGCCTCCCGCAGCCGCTGCTTCTCGGCCTTGCTCCGCTTGCGCTCCACACCGACGCCGCCCATCAGCGCGAAACCGGTGACCCGGACCCGGGGGGAATCCGGTGCCGGGATGCCCTCGTCCTTCGTATTCTCCCCGAATCCGCCCATGATGCCGATGCCCTGGACCTCGACATTCAGGTCCGGCGGGACCGTCACCTGCATGCCGCCCATGATCGTGAAGCAGCGGATGACCACCTCGCGGTCCTCGAAGTTCGCCTCGCGCAGATCGATCTCACCGCCGCCCCACATGGCGAACGCGGTGAACGTCCGGCCCACCGTCCAGTTGCCCCGGCGGTGGAACCCGCCCCAGAACGCGAAGGCGCCGCCCGATGTCGCGGGCTTGCCCACCCGGTCCGACCAGCGGGCCATCGAACCGGTCCGGGGCTGCCCCGCGGCCACCGGCGCCACCGCGGCACCGACGGCCGGAAGGTCGCGGACGATCGGTTCCAGCTCCCCGCGTGTACGGGCCTTGTAGGTGGCGTCGAGGCGCTGGTCGAACTCCTCCATCTCCAGCCGGCCCTCCGCCACCGCCTCGCGCAGAATCTCGGCGATGCGTTCACGCTCGGCGTCGGAGGCGCGCATTTCGGGAAGTTCACTAGTCATACCGCGCAGCCTATTGAACGCGTAGGCTTCCGTCACCGACCCATGTGCCCGTGGCCGACGCGTACATCTTCGCGATCACGGCCTCGATGTCCGGCTCCCGCACCGAAAGATCCACCATCGGGTACTCCGCGGCGATCCGCGCCACCAGCGGCGCCGCCGACGCGGACGCCGGGAACGCCAGCCACTGCCGCGGCCCCTCCACCTTCACCGTACGCACCGAGGGCTCCGACTCCAGCCGGATCGGCGGGAGTTCACGCTCCAGATCGACCACGAGCGTCCGCTCGCTCTCCCCCACCGCGTGCAGGCCGGACAGCGCCCCGTCGTACATCAGACGGCCGTGGTCGATCACCATCACCCGCTTGCACAACTGCTCGATGTCCGTCAGATCATGGGTCGTGAGCAGCACCGTCGTACCGCGCTCCGCGTTCAAGTCCCGCAGAAATCCACGCACCTTGGCCTTCGACACCACATCCAGGCCGATCGTCGGCTCGTCGAGGTACAGCACCTCCGGATCGTGCAGCAGCGCAGCCGCGATGTCGCCGCGCATCCGCTGCCCCAGCGAGAGCTGCCGCACGGGTACGTCCAACAGCTCCTTCAGGTCGAGGAGTTCGATGCAGCGGTCCATGTTGGCCCGGAAGCGGGCGTCGGGGACGCGGTACATCCGGTGGACCAGACGGTACGAGTCGCGCAGCGGCAGGTCCCACCAGAGCGTGGTGCGCTGACCGAAGACCACACCGATCCGGTGCGCCAGCCTCGTACGCTCCCGGGAGGGATCGATACCCGCCACCCGCAGCGAACCGCCGCTCGGGGTGAGGATGCCCGTCAGCATCTTGATCGTCGTCGACTTCCCCGCCCCGTTCGGGCCGATGTAGCCGACCACCTCACCGCGCGCCACCCGGAAGCTGATGCCGTCGACGGCCCGCACCTCACGGCGTTCGCTGCGCATGAAGCCCGTCCGGCGGCGGACGTCGAAGACCTTCTCCAGCCCGTTCAGTTCGATGAAGCCGCTGTCCTCGCCGGTCTCCGCACCCATGTCCCGTACCCCGTCCCGCTCGATGTCCGTCAACTTCCCGTACTCCGGTACGACCGCAGACCCGCGCGCCAGGCCAGGCCGGCGACCGCCCAGCAGCCGGCCGCCACCACCGGCGGCAGGAACGCCACCCACTGCGGCAGGCCCAGCGGATACTCCCGGCCCAGCACGTACAGCGCCGGCAGCCAGTTCACGAACGCCAGCGGCACGACGAACGTCACCCCGCGCACCAGATCCTTCGCGAAGACCGTCGGCGGGTACTGGAGCAGTGTGTTGCCCCCGTACGTGAAGGCGTTCTGCACCTCCGAGGCGTCCTGCGCGAAGAACTGGAACGCCGCCCCGACCACGAACACCGCCCCGAAGATCGCCGCCCCGCTCAGCAGCATCAGCGGCACCATCGCCACCTTCAGAAGGGTCCACTCGATGTCCAGGGTCACCAGCGCGTAGCCGAGCACCAGCAGCCCCTGCGTGATCCGCCCGAGCCTGCGCAGCGCGAACCGGTCCGCCGCCACCTGCGCGATCACCGGAACCGGCCGCACCAGCAGTGTGTCCAGCGTCCCGTCCCGCACCCGCCGGCCCAGCCGGTCCATCGACCCCATCACCAGATCCGCCAGGCCGAACGCCGTACCCGCCGCCCCGTACAACAGGGCGATCTCCGGCAGCGTGTAACCACCCAGCACGTCCACGTGCGAGAACATCAGCATGATCGCGACGAAGTCGAACGCCGTCGCCGCGAAATTGCCGACCGCCGTCATCACGAACGACGCCCGGTACGCCATCGTGGAGCGCAGCCACATCGCCGCGATCAGCCCGTACGCCCGGAATCCCTCGACCACCCGCGAGCGCGGCGCGAACACCACCGCGGGCCCGCCCGCCACCTCCACCGCCACCGGCTCAGCCACCCTGGACCACCACCCTCCGCGTCGCCGCCGACTGCAACAGCCGCCCCGCCAGCAGCAACGCCAGCGCCCAGCCCGCCTGGAACCCGTACGCCCGCACCAGACCCCACCCCGTGTGCCTGCCGAGGAACACATCGGCCGGCACCTGGAGCAGCGCCGACCACGGCAACGCCCGCGCCACCTCGCCCAGCAGCCCCGGGAACAGGTTCAGCGGCAGCAGCAGCCCGGAGAAGAACATCCCCGCCAGGAACGCGACCTGCGCCGCACCCGCCCCGTCCATCAGCCAGAACGCGGACAGCGCGACCAGATAGCGGATCGCGAAACTCACCACGGCCCCCAGCGCCACCGAGACCAGGAACGCCGGCCAGATCCCCGGCGACGTGGGCAGTGCCAGATCGAAGGCAACCGAACCCAGCAGCATCGGCACGATGCCGCGCCCCAGCAGATGGAACGCCGCACGCCCCAGATCCCCTGCCATCCACCACAGTTGAAGGTCGATCGGCCGGTAGAGATCGACCGCGACGTCTCCGGTGCGGATCCGCTCGATCAGCTCGTCCTCGAAACCGCCGCCCATCATCGCGCACGTCATCAGCAGCGCCTGCCCCAGCCACACGTACGTGAGCGCCTGCGACATGTCGTAACCACCGAGCTGCGGACGCTCGTCCCACAGCGCCACATAGGTGTACGCCATGATGAAGCCGAAGACGGTGTTGGTGAACACCCCCGCGACCGTCGCGATCCGGTACGTGGCATAGCGCCGGAACCCGCCCGCCGCCACCACCGCGTAGAGCCGCACAGCACCCGCCCCCCGACACGTGGGCGCCGTACCGACCGTCGACACCAAAGCGCACGAGCGTAGTCCAGTCGGGGCAGCCGCCGCGACCGCTTTTCGGGGGTCGATCCGGTGCTTATTCCGGAGAAAAGTGCACTATGGGGGAACTGACCTCGGCCGAGGAGTCTGCACCGACATGAGCGACGAGCCACAGCAGCGGAGTGGGGACCCCGACCCCCGGGGCTGGAACCCCAGGGACCTGCCTGCCGACGCCGCCGCCCCCGGAGAAGAGGGCGCCCCGGCCACGGACACCACCGGGAAGAAGCGGAAGAAGCCCGAACGCCCCAAGCGCACGGGCTGGCGCCGCGCCGTCCCCACCTGGCGGATGGTGCTCGGCGGCATCCTCCTCATCGCCCTGGTCCTGGTCGGCGGCTTCATCGCCGGGTACCAGCTCGTCGACATCCCCTCCGCCAACGCCAGCGCCACCGCCCAGTCCAACGTCTACCTCTACGAGGACGGCAGCGTCATCGCCCGCGACGGCGAGATCAACCGGGAGAGCATCAGACTCGCCCAGGTCCCCCTCACCGTCCAGCACACGGTCCTCGCCGCCGAGGACCGCGACTTCTACTCCGAACGCGCCGTCGACATCAAGGCGATGTTCCGGGCCGGCTGGAACACCCTCACCGGCAAGGGCACACAGGGCGGCTCGACCATCACCCAGCAGTACGTCAAGAACTACTACCTGGGCCAGGAACAGACCGTCGGCCGCAAGATCAAGGAATTCTTCATCGCGATCAAGCTCAACCGCGAGGAATCCAAGAACCAGATCTTCGAGGGCTACCTCAACACCAGCTACTTCGGCCGCAACGCCTACGGCATCCAGGCCGCGGCCCAGGCCTACTACAGCAAGGACGTCGGCGACATCACCACCGCCGAGGGCGCCTACCTCGCCTCCCTGCTCAACGCGCCCAGCGCCTACGACGTCGTCACCCACCCCGAGAGCAAGAGCGCGGCCGTCGCCCGCTGGAACTACGTACTCGACGGCATGGTCAAGGAGAACTGGCTCGGCGCCGGCCAGCGCGCCGCGATGACGTTCCCCGTGCCCGGCCGGGTCAAGCCCGCCAACAGCCTCTCCGGCCAACGCGGCTACATCGTCCAGGCCGTCGAGGACTACCTCGTCCAGAACGACATCCTCGACGAGAAGACCCTCGCCACCCGCGGCTACCGGATCACCACCACGCTGCAGAAGAAGAAGCAGGACGCCCTCGTCGCAGCCGTCGACGACAACGTCATGTCCAAGACGAGCACACAGCGCGAGGGCGACCGCAACGTCCGCGTCGGCGGCGCCTCCATCGACCCCGCGACCGGCCACGTCGTCGCCATGTACGGCGGCATCGACTACACCAAGCAGTACGTCAACAACGCGACCCGCACCGACTACCAGGTCGGCTCCACCTTCAAGCCGTTCGTCTTCACCTCCGCCGTCGCCAACGGCTCCACCACCCGGGACGGCCGTCGCATCACCCCCAGCACCGTCTACGACGGCACCAACAAGCGCATGGTCCAGGGCCCCGACGGACCCACCGGATACGCCCCGTCCAACGAGGACGACGTCAGCTACGGGCCCGTCACCGTCCGCACCGCCACCGACAAGTCCATCAACGCCGTCTACGCCCAGATGGCCGAGGACGTCGGCCCCGGCAAGGCCCGGCAGACCGCCGTGGACCTCGGCATCCCCAAGGACACCCCCGACCTCACGGCATCCCCCTCGATCGCGCTCGGCCCCGCCACCGCCAGCGTCCTCGACATGACCGACGCCTACGCCACCCTCGCGGGCCACGGCAAGCACGGCGCCCACACCCTCGTCGTCAAGGTCACCAAGGACGGCACGGCCGTCAAAATCCCCGGACGCAGCACCAAGCAGGCCGTCGACCGCCAGGCGGCCGACACCACCACCTCGATCCTCCAGAGCGTCGTCGACGGCGGCACCGGAACCGCCGCCCAGCGCGCGGGCCGCCCCGCCGCCGGCAAGACCGGCACCGCCGAGGAGGACAAGGCCGCCTGGTTCGCCGGCTACACCCCGAACCTCGCCACCGTCATCGCCGTCATGGGCCAGGACCCCACCACCGGTGTACAGAAACCGCTCTACAACACACTCGGACTGCCCCGCATCAACGGCGGCGGCGCCCCCGCCGAGACGTGGGCCCAGTACACCGGCGCCGCCCTGCGCGGCACCCCCGTCAAGAACTTCGACCTCGACCTGGAGAGCGGCAGCGACGACACCGAACTGCCCAGCGAGGAGAGCACCGCACCCGGCAGCAGCACCGGGCAGCCGACCCGGTCACCCTCCAGCACCGCCCCGGGCACCCCCTCCACCACCCCGCCCACCACCCCGTCCGCCCCGGACAGCCCACCCGCCGCCACCGGCGGCACCGACACCGGGGGCAGCACGGACGGCGGCACGGGCGGGGACACGGGCGGGGTCACGGACGGCGGCACCGACACCGGGGGCGGCGACAGCGGCGGAGGGGACAACGGCGGCGCGAACAACGGCGGCGGCACCAACGGCGGCCTCCTCGAAGGCGCCCGCGGCACCCGCGCCCCGGGCCGCCTGTGAGCGCTGCCCCGCGGCCCCCGGACGGTGATGCTGTACTCTCGGGCGGCCTCGGGGCTCATCCCGGCGGCGCGCCGGCGAGCCTCGGCCAGGAGCTGGTCACCGGAGGAGTCGGAGCTGCGTGAAATCGATATGGGGCATGGGTTTCGCCGTGGGCGCGGTCCCGGTCGTCGTACTCGTATGGCACTTCGGCAGCCGGACCGGCCAGCTGCGCCCCTGGGGCGAATCCCTCTGCGTGGGCCTGGGAATCGGCGCACTCCTCGGCGTGCAGATCTGGTGGGGATCGCGACGCGGGAAACCGGCCCCGGACAAGACCGGCCAGGACCCGGGGCCGGGCACCACCTGACGCGTCAGTGACCCGACGTCGCCTTCAGCCCCACGACGGCCACCAGCAGCAGACACACGAAGAAGATCCGGGCCGCCGTCACCGGCTCATGCAGCACCACCATGCCCAGCACCGCCGCACCCGCCGCACCGATGCCCACCCACACGCCGTAGGCCGTACCGATGGGCAGCGTCCGCGCCGCCTGGGACAGCAACACCATGCTCGCGACGATCCCGAGACCCGTGAACACACTCGGCCACAACCGGGTGAACCCCTCGGTGTACTTCATCCCGATCGACCAGGCCACTTCCAGCAGACCGGCGACCAGCAGCAGAACCCACGCCATGACAGCACCTCCGACGACACAGAACACGTGAACAACACGGGGTGCGTCGTCTTTGCGGAAGCCCGGTACGGCGCGTCTCGTCGGGGTCCCACCACCGTAGCAAAGAACATGCAAAAAGCCTGGTGACAACGGCCACCAGGCCACACCACCACGGTCACACGGAGGTACGACAGGCACCGACCGACTACAGGTACAGGCCCGTCGAATCCACCGAACCCTCGAACCGGTCCGCGGCCACCGCATGCAGATCCCGCTCCCGCATCAGCACGTACGCCACCCCCCGCACCTCGACCTCGGCACGGTCCTCGGGGTCGTACAGCACCCGGTCCCCCGGCTCCACCGTCCGCACGTTCTGCCCCACCGCGACCACCACGGCCCAGGCCAGCCGTCGACCGACCGCAGCCGTCGCCGGGATCAGAATGCCCCCGCC
Organism: Streptomyces sp. NPDC050423; assembly: GCF_040655445.1. Taxonomy (NCBI): domain Bacteria; kingdom Bacillati; phylum Actinomycetota; class Actinomycetes; order Kitasatosporales; family Streptomycetaceae; genus Streptomyces; species Streptomyces sp. NPDC050423. The sequence continues at coordinate 9,487 of NZ_JBFAJY010000047.1, read as the reverse complement.
GGAACGCCGCTCGCCCTCGGGCGAATCGGACCGGACCAGCACACGGTCGTGCAGCATCCGGATGGGCAGCTTGTCGTCCGCGTTCTCGCTCACGCCCCGCAACCTACCTGGCCGACCCGGCACCGCACGCCCGAGGGGGCACCCTGCGACCCGGGTCCCCTACTTCCTGCGCCGCCGCGCCGACACGGTGAGCAGACCCACCACGCCCACCGCGAGCAGCGCCGCCGGGATCACCCGCTCCAGCCGCGGCGCGCCGTCCTCCGTCACGAACTGCGCCCGCACGTCCGACACCGCCCGGTTCACCGCGACGAACGCCCGTCCGGCCGTCCGGTCCACGGCCTCGGCGGCCTTCGCTTTCGCATCACCAATGATCGTCTGCGGGTGCACCCGCACCCCGATCTCATCGAGCACCACCGCGAGCTGCTCACGCCTGGTGATGATGTCCGCCTCGATCTGCGCAGGGCTCCTGGCATCCGACACTGCGCCGCCTCCGTGGTCCTCGTCCGGTAAACCTTCATCGACAGTCTGTCAGCTCGGCCGCCCCCGCACCCGGCGGCACCCCCTACTACTCTCGGTCCCGTACACCCCGCGTACCCACGAGGAGAACCATGAGCGAGCGACTCCAGCCCGGCGACACCGCCCCCGCCTTCACCCTTCCCGACGCCGACGGCAAGGACATCTCGCTCGCCGACCACACGGGCCGCAAGGTCATCGTCTACTTCTACCCCGCCGCCCTCACCCCCGGCTGCACCAAGCAGGCCTGCGACTTCACCGACAACCTCGGCCTCCTGACCGACGCCGGATACGACGTCATCGGCGTCTCCCCCGACAAGCCCGAGAAGCTCGCCAAGTTCCGCGAGAAGGAGAACCTCAAGGTCACCCTCGTCGGCGACCCGGCCAAGGAGACCCTGGAGGCCTACGGCGCCTTCGGCGAGAAGAAGCTCTACGGCAAAACGGTGACGGGCGTCATCCGCTCCACGATCGTCGTCGACGAGAACGGCAAGGTCGAGCACGCGTTCTACAACGTCAAGGCCACCGGCCACGTCGCCAAGATCATCAGAGACCTCGGCATCTGACAGCCCCGGATTGGGCCGAATGGCCGAAACAATGTGATGGACATCCCAATCTCTCGCCGATTCGGTTTGCGACTGCCATGACCGCGCAGAAGCCTTCCCTGGAACACCCACCGAGGAAAGGACCCGGCCATGGCGGCCTCCGACCCCCACCAGGCGGCCGATCCCGAAGCGGTCAAACGCCACCCCGCTCTCTTCCGGGCCATCCACAAGCGCAAGAACCCCAAGCTGCGCCTGACGGACATCACCATCACGGACGACCAGGCCGTCAAGCGGGCCGTCAAGGCGGCCTCGCTCGGCAACGCCATGGAGTGGTTCGACTTCGGCATCTACTCCTACATGGCCGTCACCCTGGGGCACGTCTTCTTCCCGTCGGGGAGCGACACCACCCAGCTCCTCTCCTCCTTCGCGACCTTCGCCGTCGCCTTCCTCGTACGCCCCCTCGGTGGCATGTTCTTCGGCCCCATGGGCGACAAGGTCGGCCGCAAGAAGATCCTCGCCCTCACCATGATCATGATGGCGATCGGCACCTTCGCGATCGGGCTCATCCCCTCCCACGGCTCCATCGGCGTATGGGCCCCGGTCCTGCTCATCTTCTTCCGGATGCTCCAGGGCTTCTCGACCGGCGGCGAGTACGGGGGCGCCTCCACCTTCATCGCCGAGTACGCCCCCGACAAGCGACGCGGCTACTTCGGCAGCTTCCTCGAATTCGGCACGCTCGCGGGCTACGTCGGGGCCTCGGGACTGGTCACCCTGCTCTACGCACTCCTGGACACCGGGCAGATGGAGACCTGGGGCTGGCGCATCCCCTTCCTCGTCGCCGGCCCGCTCGGCCTCGTCGGCCTCTACCTGCGGCTGCGCCTCGACGAGACCCCCGCCTTCCAGAAGCTGGAGGGCGGCACGGCACACGCCACCGAGGCGGCGGACGGCGTCGAGGTGACCGCGAAGGGCGACCTCGCCAAGATCTTCCGCGACTACTGGCCGACGCTGATCCTCTGCATCTGCCTGGTCGGCGCGTACAACATCACCGACTACATGCTGCTGTCGTACATGCCGACCTACCTCTCCGACGAGCTCGGCTACAGCGAGACCCACGGACTGCTCATCCTGCTCGGCGTCATGGTCTTCCTGATGCTGATCATCAGCCAGGTCGGCAAGCTCTCCGACCGCTTCGGCCGCAAGCCGCTCCTGATGACGGGCATGCTCGGCTTCCTGATCCTCTCCCTCCCCGCCTTCCTGCTCATCCGGCAGGGCAGCATCCCGGCCGTCACCATCGGCATGCTGATGCTGGGCCTCTCCCTGGTCTGCATGCTCGGCACCATGTCCGCCGCCCTCCCGGCCCTGTTCCCCACCCAGGTCCGCTACGGCTCCCTGTCGGTGGGCTACAACCTGTCGGCGTCGATCTTCGGCGGCACGACCCCGTTCGTCATCACGGCCCTGATCAGCGTGTCCGGCACCAACCTGATGCCGGCGTACTACGCGATGGGCGCGGCCGTGGTCGGTGTGATCGCGGTGGCCTGCATGAAGGAGACCGCGAACCAGCCGCTGGCGGGGTCGCCGCCGTCGGTGGAGACGAGCGCGGAGGCGGAGGAACTGGTCGCGGCGCAGACGCCGGACCCGAAGTTCTGACCCGTCCCGTCCTGTACGGGGAATGGCCCGTCCCGCTTCGGTTGTCGCCGAAGCGGGGCGGGCCATTCCGCATCTTGTCGGATATCGGACGTGACTCTCCGATAAACGGTTCATTACTCCGTGCGAGGCCGCGAACGGGCGGCCGGATGCGGAGGGGAACGTGTCGGGTCAGTACGTGTACGAGCGGGAGCGGCTCGCCAGCGCCGTCGTCGAGGCGAAGAACTGGACGGACCTGATGAGTCGGCTCGGGCTCAAGAAGAGTGGGGGCCGGCGACGCGTGTTGCAGGGGAAGGTAGCCGAACACGGTCTGGATACGTCCCACTTCAAGAAGCGCAGCCCGTGGCAAAAGTACCCGGACGCGGCCATTGCAGCGGCCGTCGCGTCCTCTTCGTCGCTACGCGAAGTCGTCACCAAGCTCGGTGCACCACCCGCCAGCGGCACGCTCTCCCACATCAGCCGCCGCATCGCAGCCGCGGGAATCGATGTCAGCCACTTCCCTGGCATGAACCGCCCGCATCTGGACCTGGTGTTCACCACAGAGGAGCTACAGACGGCCACGGCCGCCGCCGACAGCATCCGAGGAGTGGCGCGCGGCCTGGGAATGGGTGACGACAGCCAGTCACGCTCAGCACTGGCGTGCCTACTGCGCAGGAGAGGCATCGATACCTCACACTTCCGTAATGCGCGCCTCACCATTCCAGAGGCCGCCCTGCGGGACGCCGTTCCACGAGCCAGCAGTTACGCGGACGTCATGCGTGCGCTCGGCCTTGAGGTAAAGGACTCGAACCACCGACGCGTGCGACGCAAGGTCCTTCAGTTGAAGCTCGACACGAGCCACTTCACGCGACGCCCTTGGGCTTCGATCCAGGTGAGCGAGCCCAAGGCGATCGCACCGACGACCTTGGTTGTCAAGCCGCAGGGGTCAGCACGCACGAACCGGAACAGCCTTCGTCGCGCTCTACAAGAGATCGGGGTCGCGTACCGCTGCGAGTCCTGCGGAAACCGGGGGAAGTGACTGAGGCAGTCCTTCACCCTTCAGATCGACCACATCAATGGCGATTGGCTCGACAACCGGGCTGAGAACCTTCGCTACCTCTGCCCCAACTGCCACGCGCTGACCGAGACATGGTGCCGCAACCGACGCCCCAAGGAGCCGGGCTCGCAATAACTGCTCGGGCCTGTGACGCCTCCCCTTGTAGACTGCCGGAGACGCGCGAGTGCTGGAATTGGTGAGACAGGCTGGTTTTAGGTACCAGTGCCCTAGCGGCGTGAGGGTTCGAGTCCCTCCTCGCGCACCCCGGCGACAGGCCCGGCTCACTCCAGCAGTGAGCCGGGCCTGCGGCGTTCACGGAGGAACGTCACCCCACCAGTTCCCGCACCACCGGCACCAGCGCCCGGAACGCCTTCCCCCGATGGCTGATCGCGTTCTTCTCCGCCGGGGTCAGCTCCGCGCACGTCCGGGTCTCGCCCTCCGGCTGGAGGATCGGGTCGTAGCCGAAGCCGCCCGAGCCGGACGGGGTGTGGCGCAGGGTGCCGAGCAGGCGGCCCTCGACCACACGTTCCGTGCCGTCGGGGAGGGCGAGGGCGGCGGCGCAGGCGAAGTGGGCGGCGCGGTGGGGGGCGTCGATGTCGGAGAGCTGGGCCAGGAGCAGGTCCAGGTTGGCCCGGTCGTCGCCGTGGGTGCCGGCCCAGCGGGCGGAGAAGATGCCGGGGGCGCCGCCGAGCACGTCGACGCAGAGGCCGGAGTCGTCGGCGATGGCGGGGTGGCCGGTGGCCCTGGCCAGGGCGTGGGCCTTGAGGAGGGCGTTCTCGGCGAAGGTGACGCCGGTCTCCTTGACGTCGGGGATCTCCGGGTACGCGTCCGCGCCGACGAGTTCGTGGGTGAGGCCTGCGTCGGCGAGGATCGCGCGGAGTTCGGTGATCTTCCCGGCGTTGCGGGTGGCGAGGATGAGGCGGGTCATGGCTCGATTATCGCCGCCCGTGCCGCCGGGGATCACGGGGTGCAGACCTTGCCGATCTCCTTGGCCGCGTCAGTGACCGGGCTGATGTCGGGGGTGTCGTCGCCCTTGTCGATGGAGTCGCGGACGTTGCCGACGCCGTCCCGGAGGTCGCCGACGGCCTTGCCGAGGTCGGCGTTGTCGGTCTTGTCGCCGAGGTTCCCGAGTTCCTTCTCGATGTCGTCGAGGGCTTCGGAGGCCTGGCCGGGGTCGTTCGCGGCGTCGGAGACGGCCTGCTGGAGGTTGTCCACGCCGGTGGCGATGGCGTCGGCGGTCTGCACGCAGTCGATCGCCTTGTCGAGGGCGCCGCAGCCGGCTGCGGCGGCAGCGGTGAGCAGTGCGGTGGTGATGGCCAGTGCGGTGCGGTGGCGTCGGTGTCGCGCGGCCATGGTGTGGTCCCTCCCCGGGGGCGGATACGCGGACGGGCGCACGGTTCGGCCCGTGCGCCCGTATTCGTATCGACGCTGTGGGGCGGGTACTTGGTTGCTTCTTCGCCCGGCCCCGCGCCCGGCCCTACGCGCCGAGGGTGCGGGTGAGGGCGTCGTTCTGGAACGCGGTGAGGTCGACGCAGCCCGCGGTGGCGAGGTCGAGGAGGGCGTTGAGCTCCTTGCGGTCGAAGGGTTCGGCCTCGGCGGTTCCCTGGACCTCGACGAAGCGGCCGTCACCGGTGCAGACCACGTTCATGTCGGTCTCGGCGCGGACGTCCTCCTCGTAGCAGAGGTCGAGGAGGGGGGTGCCGTCGACGATGCCGACGCTGATGGCGGAGACGGTGCCGGTCAGCGGCTTGCGGCCGGGCTTGATGATCTTCTTGCCCTGGCCCCAGGCGATGGCGTCGGCGAGGGCGACGTAGGCGCCGGTGATGGCGGCGGTGCGGGTGCCGCCGTCGGCCTGGAGGACGTCGCAGTCCAGGACGATGGTGTTCTCGCCGAGGGCCTTGTAGTCGATGACGGCGCGCAGGGAGCGGCCGATGAGGCGGCTGATCTCGTGCGTGCGGCCGCCGATCCTGCCGCGTACGGATTCGCGGTCGCCGCGGGTGTTGGTGGAGCGGGGCAGCATGGAGTACTCGGCGGTGACCCAGCCTTCGCCGCTGCCCTTGCGCCAGCGCGGGACGCCTTCGGTGACGGAGGCGGTGCAGAAGACTTTGGTGTCGCCGAAGGAGATGAGTACGGATCCTTCGGCGTGCTTGCTCCATCCGCGTTCGATGGTGACGGGGCGGAGCTGGTCGGGGGTGCGGCCGTCGATACGAGACATGGCGTCGACTTTATCGGGTGCGGGGAGTGGGCCGTTCCGGTGCGGTGAGTGGGACGTTCCGGTGTGCGGGGGGTGACTGTCGCCGGGTGCGCCGCAGGCCCCGTCCTGGTGGGGGCGGGGCCTGCGGGTGTCGGGCCGGCGGGCCCGTACGGGTTCAGCGGTGGGTCACATCATGTCTTCGATGTCGGCGGCGATGGGGTCCGCGTCGGTGCCGATGACGACCTGGATCGCGGTGCCCATCTTGACGACGCCGTGTGCGCCGGCGGCCTTGAGCGCGGCTTCGTCGACCTTGCTCGGGTCGATGACCTCGGTGCGGAGGCGGGTGATGCAGCCTTCGACCTCTTCGATGTTGTCGATTCCGCCGAGCCCGGCGACGATCTTCTCAGCCTTGCTGGCCATGGCCTTCTCCCTGGTTCTTCACGTACATGTGACGGCCCACCATGGGTCCGTTTCGTCACGGTAACGCACGGTTGGCCCAACTTCGCGAGCGAGCAATCGAGTCATCGCCAATGATGACGATCACCGGCGCCCTGTCTTCCGGGCGGGCTCCGCACCGTACCGCAAGTGGTCTACACCAGTCTGCAACGACCCCCAATTGCGCTTTGTTCCGGGAGGACGCCAATGAGCTCCAGCAGCGCAGCGATCCCACAGAAGCAATGGTGGAACGGCCTCTTCCAAGGCCTCCAGAAGATGGGGCGCAGCCTTCAGTTGCCGATCGCCGTGCTGCCGGCGGCAGGCATTCTCAACCGGCTCGGTCAGCCGGACGTCTTCGGTGACGAGGGTCTCGGCTGGAACAACATCGCCAAGGTGTTCGCTGCCGCCGGTGGTGCGCTGCTCGACTCGGGGCTCGGTCTTCCCCTGTTGTTCTGTGTCGGTGTCGCGATCGGCATGGCGAAGAAGTCGGACGGTTCGACCGCTCTGGCGGCGGTGACGGGCTTCCTCGTCTACTACGCGGTGCTGCACGCCTTCCCGGTGGACTGCGAGGGCGGTTCGACGTTCGTGTCGGGCGGCACCTGGTTCGGTACGTGTGTCACGGACGGCGCGCAGGTGACGGCGGCCGCGTACCAGAACCCGGGGGTGTTCGGCGGGATCGTGATGGGGCTGATGTCGGCCTGGTTCTGGCAGCGGTTCCACCGGGTCAAGCTGGTGGACTGGCTGGGCTTCTTCAACGGCCGGCGGCTCGTCCCGATCATCATGGCGTTCGTCGCGCTGCTCTTCGCGGCGCTGTGCGCGTGGCTGTGGCAGCCGATCGGTGACGGTCTGACGAGCTTCTCGAAGTGGCTGGTGGACCTGAACTGGCTGGGGTCGGGCATCTTCGGTGTGGCCAACCGCGCCTTGCTGGTGATCGGTATGCATCAGTTCCTGAACACGTTCGTCTGGTTCCAGTTCGGTGACTTCACCAAGCCGGACGGGACGGTCGTGCACGGTGACATCAACCGGTTCCTGGCGGGTGACCCGACGGCCGGTCAGTTCACCACGGGCTTCTTCCCGATCATGATGTTCGCCCTGCCGGCGGCCGCGCTGGCGATCTACCACTGTGCGAAGCCGCATCGCCGCAAGGCGGTCGGCGGCATGATGGTGTCGGTCGGTCTGACGTCGTTCGTGACGGGGATCACGGAGCCGATCGAGTACTCGTTCCTGTTCGTCGCGCCCGTGCTGTACGCGATCCACGCGGTGCTGACGGGTGTGTCGATGGCGCTCTCGTGGGCGCTCGGGGTGAAGGACGGCTTCAGCTTCTCGGCGGGCCTGATCGACTACGTCATCAACTGGAGCCTGGCCACCAAACCCTGGCTGATCATCCCGATCGGCCTGGCCTTCGCCGTCGTGTATTACGTGATCTTCCGGTTCGCGATCACCAGGTTCAACCTCCAGACCCCGGGCCGCGAGCCCGACGAGGTGGAGGAAGAGATCGAGAGCAACCTCACGAAGTAGCCGCTGAACGGGGCCGCAGCCCCGTCAGGCCAAGGCCCTCGGACCACTCGGTCCGGGGGCCTTCGGCATGTCACCGTGCGTGGACGGTGGCTACTGCGAAGTAGTCGGAAATTGCAGGTTCCTTATCTAACCCTCACCGTGCTAGAACTGGTCTACACCACTCAGTGGTCCAGACCACGTGGCGTTCTGCCACGTTTCTCGAGTCGCCGCCCACCAAAAATCCTGTTCCTGGCGGCGCCTTGCCTACTGGAGGAAGTTGATGAGTACGGCCACCGCCACGGCGGCCCCCGCGAAGAAGCGGGGCTCCGGCCTGTTCCAGGGCCTGCAGAAGGTGGGACGCAGCCTCCAGCTGCCGATCGCCGTGCTGCCGGCCGCGGGCATTCTGCTCCGTCTCGGCCAGCCCGACGTCTTCGGTGACGACGGCCTCGGCTGGCACAAAGTCGCCTCCGTGTTCGCCACCGCGGGCGCAGCGGTCTTCGACAACCTTCCGATGCTCTTCTGCATCGGTGTCGCCATCGGCTTCGCCAAGAAGTCGGACGGCTCCACCGCGCTGGCCGGCCTCGTCGGCTTCCTGGTCTACAGCAACGTCCTGAAGGCCTTCCCGGTCACCGAAGCGGTGATCCAGAAGGGCGAGGACACCGCCGCGACCTACAACAACCCAGGTGTCCTCGGCGGCATCCTGATGGGTCTCGTCACGGCGATCCTGTGGCAGAAGTTCCACCGCACCAAGCTGGTCGACTGGCTGGGCTTCTTCAACGGCCGCCGTCTCGTCCCGATCATCATGGCCTTCGTCGGCGTGATCTTCGGTGTGTTCTTCGGCCTGGTCTGGGAGCCCATCGGTGACGGCATAGCCAACTTCGGCGAGTGGATGACCGGCCTCGGCTCCTTCGGTGCCGGACTCTTCGGCCTGATCAACCGCGCGCTGATCCCCGTCGGGATGCACCAGTTCGTCAACACCGTCTCCTGGTTCCAGCTGGGTGACTTCACCGACGCCGCGGGCGCCGTCGTGCACGGTGACCTGAACCGGTTCTTCGCCGGTGACCCGACCGCCGGTCAGTTCATGTCGGGCTTCTTCCCGATCATGATGTTCGGCCTTCCGGCCGCCGCCATCGCCATCGCCCACGCCGCTCGCCCCGAGCGCCGCAAGGCCGTGATGGGCATGATGGTCTCCCTCGCGCTCACCTCGTTCGTCACCGGTGTGACCGAGCCGATCGAGTTCTCGTTCATGTTCATCGCGCCGCTGCTCTACGCGATCCACGCCGTCCTGACCGCCATCTCGATGGCCGTCACCTGGGCGCTCGGCGTGCACGCCGGGTTCACGTTCTCGGCGGGATTCATCGACTACGCGCTGAACTGGAACCTGGCGACGAAGCCGTGGCTGATCATCCCGATCGGTCTCGTCTTCGGAGCGCTCTACTACGTGCTCTTCCGCTTCGCCATCGCCAAGTTCAACCTCACCACCCCGGGCCGTGAGCCCGAGGAAGAGGTCGAGGACCTGACGATGTCGGCGGGCAGCGCCAGGTCTACCGGGTTGCTCGCGGCCGGCTTGACGACGGTGTACGTCACCGTGACCGTGTCGCCGACCTTCGGGGCCGCGTTGTCGAC
>NZ_JBFAJY010000046.1:0-61339 GCF_040655445.1 Streptomyces sp. NPDC050423 | reverse complement strand
CGGGGACGGTGGCGGCCGGCCGTCGGGAACAGCGACGCTCACCTCAAGGACCAGATCGGCACCCCGCACACCGTCGTGCTGGCCGGTCATCCGGACGAACGCCATCGAGCGCTCTGCCGCGCCGTCCACGTCGAACTCCTCGTACGCGGAGCGGTCGGCCAGCAGGGCCTTGACGCCGTCGGCGGCGGTGGGCTGCGCCAGCTGGTCCAGCCGGGAGGCGGCCAGCGCCTCCTTGACGGCCGGGTCGGCGCGGAACGCCAGCGCGCGCTCCTTGAGGATCAGGTAGTTGCGCATGCAGTTCTTCGCGGACTCCCAGACCCCGTCGATGCCGTCGGTGCGCACCGGCTTGAAGTCGAAGTGCAGCGGGCCGGTGTAGTCCGAGCTCTCCAGCAGGTCGACGAGCCAGAAGGCCTGGCGCAGGTCGCCGGCGCCGAAGCGGAGGTCCTGGTCGTACTTGATGCCGGACTGGCCGTTGAGGTCGATGTGGAAGAGCTTGCCCGACCAGATCGCCTGCGCGATGCCGTGGGCGAAGTTCAGCCCGGCCATCTGCTCGTGGCCGACCTCGGGGTTCACGCCGTACATCTCGGGGCGCTCCAGGCGCTCGATGAAGGCCAGGGCGTGGCCGACGGTCGGCAGCAGGATGTCGCCGCGCGGCTCGTTCGGCTTGGGCTCGATGGCGAACCGGAGGTCGTAGCCCTGGCCGGTGACGTACTCGCCGAGCAGGTCGAACGCCTCCTTCATCCGGTCCAGCGCGACCCGTACGTCCTTGGCCCCGCCGGACTCCGCACCTTCACGCCCACCCCACGCCACATACGTCTCGGCGCCCAGCTCGACGGCGAGGTCGATGTTGCGGATGACCTTGCGCAGCGCGAACCGGCGCACGTCACGGTCGTTGGACGTGAACCCGCCGTCCTTGAACACCGGGTGCGTGAACAGGTTCGTCGTCGCCATCGGGACCTTGAGGCCGGTGCGGTCCAGGGCGTCCTTGAAGCGCGTGACGATCGCGGCGCGCTCGGAGTCCGTCGAGCCGAACGGGATCAGGTCGTCGTCGTGGAACGTCACACCGTGCGCGCCGAGTTCCGCGAGGCGCTCGACGGACTCGACCGGGTCCAGGGCGGGACGGGTGGCGTCACCGAAGGGGTCGTTGCCGCGCCAGCCGACAGTCCAGAGTCCGAAGGTGAACCTGTCGGCGGGGGTGGGAGTGAAGCGGTTCGACATTCTGCTGCCTCTTGTCGACATGCCCGGACGGCTGCGCTGCCGTCCGACCGATTTGTTTGCTGGCAGTACTAATACGCCATCCTGACGTTTGTTTCTAGACCATCCCCGTGACGTGACCGTCACGTAGAGGCAACCCAGTGGTGGAATGAGGGGTGTTGCGCACCGATCGGGGCAGGTCGTGGTGCCGGTTCCAGCCCTGTCGAAGCGCTTCGAAAAACATTTGTTTTGTGTACGATCAAAACCGGGACTCAGAGGAATGAGGTACGACATGCCGTCGCGACCAGCCAGGAAACCGGCCACCGCACCGGCAGCGGCCGTCATCGGCGTGGACAGCTCCACCCAGTCCACCAAGGCCGCCGTCGTCGACGCCGCGACCGGCCGGCTGCTCGCCGTCGGCCGCGCCCCGCACACCGTGACCGGCCAGGGGGGCGCCCGGGAGAGCGACCCGGAGGAGTGGTGGCGGGCGCTGCGCACCGCGGTCGCCGCGGCCCTCGCCGATTCGGGCCTGGACCCGGCCGTCGTCATCGGCATCGCCGTGGCGGGCCAGCAGCACGGCCTGGTCGTGCTGGACGCGGACGGCAGCCCACTGCGCCCGGCACTCCTGTGGAACGACACCCGTTCCGCCCCGCAGGCCGTCGCCCTCACCGCAGCCCTGGGCCGGGAGACCTGGCTGGACCGCACGGGATCGGTACCGGTCGCCTCGATGACCGCCGCCAAGTGGATGTGGCTGCGCGAGCACGAACCGGCCGCCGCCGCGGCGGCCGCCGCCGTCCGCCTCCCGCACGACTTCCTCACCGAACGGCTGAGCGGCGCCGCCGTCACCGACCCCGGCGACGCCTCCGGCACCTGCTGGTACTCCACCGCCACCGGTGCCTACGACCCCGAGCTGCTCGCCCTCACCGGTATGCGCGCGGAACTGCTGTCCACCGTCGCCGCCACCGGGGCCACCCGCGCCGGAGGCCTCACCGAACAGGCCGCCCGAGCCCTGGGCCTGCCCGCCGGCATCCCCGTCGCCGCGGGCACCGGCGACAACATGGCCGCCGCGGTCGGCCTGGGCCTGGGCGCCGAAGGGCTCCTGGACCACCCGGTGGTCAGCCTCGGCACCTCGGGCACCGTCTTCGCCGCCACGCGCAACCGCCCGCACTCCGCACCGGTCGCCGGGTTCGCCGGGGCCGACGGCACCTACCTCCCGCTGGGCTGCACCCTGAACTGCACGCTCGCCGTGGACAAGGTCGCCGGGCTGCTCGGCCTGGACCGCGAAAACGCCGCACCCGGCGGTGAGGCCGTGCTGCTGCCCTTCCTGGACGGCGAACGCACCCCGGACCTGCCCGCCGCCTCCGGTCTGCTGCACGGGTTGCGGCACGACACGACCCGGCAGCAGATCCTCGGCGCCGCCTACGAGGGCGCGGTCGTCGCCGTCCTGCGCGCCCTGGACGAACTGCCGCTCGACGCGCCCGACGCGCCGATCCGGCTGATCGGCGGGGGCGCTCGCGGCGCGATGTGGGTGGAGACCGTGCGCCGGCTGTCCGGCCGCCCCCTGGTCGTCCCCGACGCGGCCGAGCTGGTCGCGCTGGGCGCCGCCGCCCTCGCCGCGGGCGCCGCGACCGGCCGGGACCCGGTGGCCCTGGCCATGGAGTGGGGCACCGGGCGGGGCCGCGAACTGCCCGCCGTACCGAGGGACACGGCCACCTGGAACCGGGTGACCTCGGTCCTCGACCGCGCGACGCCGGCCCTCCTGGCGGCGCACCCGTGACGGCCCCCTCCTGACGACTCACCCCCGAACACACCCCCGTACCGGCTAAGGAAGACCCCCCATGAAGTTCACCGACGGCTTCTGGCAGATGCGAGACGGTGTGCACGCCTCGTACGCCACCGAGCTCCGCGATCTGCGGCTCGACGCCGACCGACTCACCGCGCACGCGGCCGTCAAGCGCGTCACGCGGCGCGGTGACACCCTCAACGCACCGCTGATCACGGTGGAGGCGTTCGCCCCCGCCGAAGGCGTCATCGGTGTCCGCGTCACCCACCTCGCGGGCAAGCGCCGTCCCGGCCCGGAGTTCGCCCTGCCCGGCGCCACCGAGGACGCCACGGCCACCACCCGTGACGCCGGCCCGGCTGCCGAACTCATCAGCGGCCCGCTCACCCTGCGGCTCCCCACCGAGGGCGACTTCGGCCTGGAGTTCCTGGACTCGGACGGCCGCCTGCTGACCGCCGCCGGGCGCAAGGGCACCGCCTTCGCCACCGTGCGGGACGGCAGCCACCACATGGTCGCCCAGCTCGCCCTCGGCGTCGGCGAGACGATCCACGGCCTCGGCGAGCGGTTCACGCCGTACGTCAAGAACGGCCAGGTCGTCGACATGTGGCAGGCCGACGGCGGCACCAACAGCGAACAGGCCTACAAGAACGTCCCGTTCTACCTGTCCTCGCGCGGCTACGGCGTCTTCGTCAACCACCCCGGCAAGGTCTCCTTCGAGGTCGGCTCCGAGGCCGTCGGCCAGGTGCAGTTCAGCGTCGAGGACCAGGTCCTGGAGTACTTCGTCGTCGCGGGCCCCACGCCCAAGGACGTCCTCACCCGCTACACCGCGCTCACCGGCCGTCCGGCCCTGCCCCCGGCCTGGTCGTTCGGCCTCTGGCTGACCACCTCGTTCACCACCGACTACGACGAGGCGACCGTCACCTCCTTCGTGGACGGCATGTCCGAGCGCGGCATCCCGCTCTCGGTGTTCCACTTCGACTGCTTCTGGATGCGCGAGTACCAGTGGTGCGACTTCGAATGGGACCCGGACACCTTCCCCGACCCGGTCGGCATGCTCACCCGGCTCAAGGAGAAGGGGCTGAAGATCTGTGTCTGGATCAACCCGTACATCGCGCAGAAGAGCGCCCTGTACGCGGAGGGCGCCGACAAGGGCTACTTCGTCCTCACCCCCGAGGGCGACATCTGGCAGTGGGACAAGTGGCAGGCCGGCATGGCGCTGGTCGACTTCACCGACCCCGAGGCCACCGCCTGGTTCCAGAGCAAGCTGAAGACCCTCCTCGACCAGGGCGTCGACGGCTTCAAGACGGACTTCGGCGAGCGCATCCCCACCGATGTCGTCTGGCACGACGGCTCAGACCCGGAGCGGATGCACAACTACTACACGCACCTGTACAACAAGGCCGTCTTCGAACTCCTGGAGAAGGAGCGCGGCCAGGGCGAGGCGGTCCTGTTCGCCCGCTCCGCCACCGCCGGCGGCCAGCAGTTCCCCGTCCACTGGGGCGGCGACTGCTGGTCCTCGTTCGGCGCGATGGCCGAGTCCCTGCGCGGCGGCCTCTCGCTGAGCCTGTCCGGCTTCGGCTTCTGGAGCCACGACATCGGCGGCTTCGAGGGCACCCCCGACCCGGCGGTCTTCAAGCGCTGGCTCGCCTTCGGCCTGCTCTCCTCGCACAGCCGTCTGCACGGCTCCTCGTCCTACCGGGTGCCGTGGGAGTTCGGCGACGAGGCGGTCGCGGTCGCCAGGCAGTTCACCGAACTGAAGCACCGGCTGATGCCGTACCTGTACGGCGCGGCCGTCGAGGCCCACCGCACCGGCATCCCCACCATGCGGCCGATGCTGCTGGAGTTCCCCGACGACCCGGCCACCCGCACGGTGGACCGCCAGTACCTGCTCGGCCCCGACCTCCTGGTCGCGCCGGTCTTCAGCGAGGACGGGCAGGTCGAGTACTACGTCCCCGAGGGCACCTGGACCCACTTCCTGACCGGCGAGACGGTCACCGGGCCCGGCTGGCACCACGGCACCCACGGCTTCGACAGCCTCCCGCTCCTGGTCCGCCCCGGCGCGGTCCTCCCGCTGGGCGCGGACGTCTCCCGCCCCGACGGCGACTGGACGCAGAACCTGGAGCTGCGCGTGTACGCCCCCGAGGGCCTGGGCGACTTCACCCGCACGGTCATCGTCCCCGGCCTCACCGGCGCCCCCGCCGCCACGTACCACCTGGTCCGCGAGGGCGGCACGCTCCGCGTCACCGCGGACACGGACCGGCCGTACGAGGTCGTGGTCGTCGGCGAGACCGCGTCGGACGTCACCAAGGGCTGAGCGAGCCGGACCGGACCGCCCTGCCCGGTCCGACAGGACCGACCGGGCAGGGCGCGGCGGGATCCGGGTGTCTCCGGGCGCGCCGCCGCCCTCGCCACGGCCGGAATGCGATCGTGGATCAGCGGGTTCGAACCGTTGACAGCGTGTGAAGCCGCCCGGTCCCGCCGGGCGGCTTCGGTGAGCGGAAACGGCACAGAGAGCGGATGGCCTCCACATGGGCGAGTTGATCCTGATCCGGCACGGCGAGACCGAGTGGTCCCGCAACGGACAGCACACGAGCCACACCGACCTGCCCCTGACGCCCCTCGGGGAACGCCAGGCCCGCGCCCTCGCGCAGCTGCTCGCGGACCGCGACATCGCCCTCACCCTGGTCAGCCCCTCCGTACGCGCCCGGCGCACCGCCGAACTCGCCGGACTCGCCGCGCCCCGGATCACCCCCGAGCTGCGCGAGTGGGACTACGGCGGCTACGAGGGCATCACCACCCACGACATCCGGCTCACCCGCCCCGGCTGGAACCTCTGGACCGACGGCGTCACCGCAGGCCCCGAGGCACACCCCGGGGAGACCCCCGCGGAGGTGGGGGAGCGGGCCGACCGGGTGCTGGCGGAGGTCCGGAAGGCGGCCGAACGGGCCGGTGACGAGGACATCGTGCTCGTCGCCCACTCCCACTTCCTGCGCGTCCTGACCGCCCGCTACCTCGGCCTGACCCCGGCCGAGGGCACGCTCTTCCAGCTCGCCACCGGGGCGGTGTCCCGGCTCGGCCGGGAGCACGGCCAGCCGGTCATCACGGCGTGGAACGTGACCCTGCCGGAGAGCCTGTTCCCCACGGCCGTTCCGGAGACACCGGAGCGGGCCTGAGGCCGAACGGGCGGGTCGCTGTCGGTTGCGGCGGGGAGTGGCACGGGCCCGGTCGTTGTGCTCCGGGCCCGTGCCACGTAGCGGAGTCCTGACCGGACCGAGTCGCGTTCAGACGAGGCGCGTTCAGATCGAGCCGTCCCCGAGCGCCGCGACGAACGGTGTCCAACTCGCCGCCGCGAACGTGAGCGCGGGCCCACCGGGGACCGCCTTGCTGTCCCTTACGGGGACGCTGCCGGGGATGTTGTCGGCTATCTCGACGCACTCGCCGCCGTCCCCGTTGCTGTACGACGACTTGCGCCAGGCAGCGATGCGCAGATCAGGTGTGGTGCTCATGGCGTCGCGAACTCCTTCGCCGCCGAGACGATCCGGTCAAGGGATGCCTCCGGCGACAGCGCGGCAGCCCTGGCCAGATCGTATGCGGAGCTGTACTGCTCCACCAGCAGCGGTTCTTCCACGAGTTGGCCGCTGTAGGCACCCTCCGTGTACACGGCGGCGGGAGCTTCGTCGAACTGCATGAGCGTCATCGACCCGTGCAGAAACGGGTGTGCCCCGGCCGAGAACGGAAGCACCTGCGTGATGAGACGTGGACGGGCGGCGGTCTGCTCGGCGAGGTGGTCGAGCTGCTCGGACATCACGGCGTTCCCGCCCACCGGCAGCAGCAGCGCTGCCTCGTGAAGCACCACCCAGAGCACCGGCGCGGTGGGGGAGTCGAGGAGACCCGTGCGTTCCATGCGGGTGCGGACGTGCCCCTCGACGACGTCCGCGGTGGAGAAGGGATGGGCGGCCCGGGTGAGAGCTCGTGCGTAGGACTCGGTCTGCAGAAGCCCCAGGACGAGCATCGACGTGTAGCTGCCGATGAACGAGGCCTGGAGCTGAAGTTCGGCCGCATCCGCGAAATACCCCGCCACCTTCGACGTCTGGGCCAGCCTGCACAGCCGCTGAAGATGCTCGCCGCTCCCCAGTAGCTCGTCCAGCCCCCGCGACAGCTCCAACTGCGGTCGCCGTTCCCCCGCTTCGAACAGCCCGATGTACGTACCGGAGCAGAAGACCCGGGCGCCCAGCTCGCTCTGGGACAGTCCGGCGGACTCGCGCAGCCGGCGCAACTCGGCGCCGTAGAAGGCGCGCGGGTCGGTGTACGGGTCCAGGTCCTTCGGCTGCGGCATGCCACGGAATGTAACGGGAGCCGGCCCCGTCCCACCGGCGAACGACCATGAGCCACCCGCAAGGGTGGCCGCCCGAACCAGGGCCGGGGCCGTTTACAGTCCCGCTCCGCCGCGCTAGCCTCCCCGGGCAGTGGGAGCGCTCCCAAGCCATCGCAGCGAAGGGACGTACATCGTGATCGACCGATTACTGGCCTCCACCCGGCCCAGAGCACTGCTTCTGACCCTGCTCGCCCTCCTCACGGCCCTGCCCGCCCTCGGGCTGGTCGTCGTCACCTCCGGCGGCCGGGCCGAGGCCCACGGCACGCCGATGAAGCCCGCCAGCCGAACCTTCCTGTGCTGGCAGGACGCGCTCACCGACACCGGGGAGATCAAACCCGTCAACCCCGCTTGCCGGGCCGCCGCGCAGGAGAGCGGGACCACGCCGTTCTACAACTGGTTCTCCGTGCTCCGCTCCGACGGCGCGGGCCGCACCCGCGGCTTCGTGCCGGACGGCGAGCTGTGCAGCGGCGGGAACCCCAACTTCACCGGCTTCAACACGCCCAGCGCCGACTGGCCGCTGACCCATCTGACCTCGGGCGCGACCGTCGACTTCGCGTACAACGCCTGGGCGGCGCACCCCGGTTCGTTCCACGTCTACGTCACCAAGGACGGCTACGACCCGACACAGCCGCTGGCCTGGGACGACATGGAGGAGACGCCCTTCCTTGACGTCGATCACCCGCCGCTGAACGGGACTCCGGGGACGGTGGAGGCCAACTACTCCTGGTCCGGGACGCTTCCGGCCGGCAAGGACGGCCGCAACATCATCTACATGGTGTGGGAGCGCTCCGACAGCCAGGAGACGTTCTACTCCTGCTCCGACGTGGTCTTCGACGGGGGCAACGGTGAGGTGACCGGAGTCAAGGACCCGACGATCCCGACCGAACCGCCGCCCGGCCTGTGCGCCGCGACGCTCGCCACCACCGGCAGCTGGAGCGGCGGTTACCAGTCCGAGGTGACCGTCACCAACACCGGTGACGTCCCGATGCTCGGCTGGATGGTCGGCTGGACCCAGCCGGACGGGCAGAGCGTGGACAGCCTCTGGAACGGTGCGATGACGGTCCAGGGCCAGGACGTGATGGTCCACAACGTGGACTGGAACGGATCGCTCGACCCGGGGCAATCCGCGACCTTCGGGTACGTCTCCACCGGCGGTAACCCCGATCCCGCCACCGAACTCGCCTGCACGGTGGGGTGAGGACGCGGACGGCCGGCATCTCGTGGGGAGATACCGGCCGTCCGTGCGCGATCCCTCGGTGAGGAGACCGGCCCCAGGTCGGGTCCGCGAAGTCCCGTCCGGCCCGCGGCAGGCGGCAGTTTGACGACACGACCTAGAACTCGTCCAGCCACACCACGATCCCGGTGTGCCCCGTCAGTACCGCGGCGGCGCCGGCTCGGACGGCGGCCGCGCAGCGGGCGTCGGTGAACGAGGCGGGGTCGTACGTCGAGGACATGCCGAGTCCCTCCCCGCGGAACGAGGCCCCCGACCAGTCGACCGCCGTCACGTTCTCGGTGGGTTCGGCGAGTTCCGCACCCACGACCAGGAACTGCTGGGCGAGATGGCTCGGGCTGACCGTGGTCAGGGGGTCGATGAGGTCGTTGCCCGCGCTGACGACGAGGTCCGGGTGCAGCTCCAGCGCCCGTTCGACGGCGGGCAGGAGGTCGGCGGCGCCGGACGCGGTCACGGTGCGCAGGTCCACGTCCGCGTCCTTCGCCCACGCCTTCACCGCCTTCGCCAGGGTCTTCGCCGGGCGGTCGCCGCCCGCGCTGAGCAGGACGACCCGGGTGCCGGGCGCGGGCCTGACCCCGGACCACGAACCGGGGCCCGGCGTGATCGTCGACTCCGGTGCGGGTGACTTGCCCGGACCGGTGAAGCCCGCGCCCAGTGCCCCGACGGCGGAGGGGCTGGGGCGCTGCTGCGACCAGTCGTCGCCCGGAGCGCATCCGGTGAGCAGTGCGGCGGCCACCGCCAGTACGGCGGCAAGGGGCGGGTGGTGCAAGACGATCGTCCTCCGGGAGGGAGCGTGGCGGCGGCCCGGCGGGGAGCTGGACGGAGCCGGGTGCGGAGCGGCTTTTCCCACATCCTGCGCGTCCGTTCCACACGATCTCCATCGTTCCGACCGCTTTCGAACGTTTGTTTTCTCATGGTTCGCTGACCGGTCGTCGTCGGTTCATCCGCGACCAGCACGGTGCACGGGTAACCCCAAGGAGAATCATGTCGCACCGTGTCCGCCGCCTGCTGCTCGTCCTCGCCGCGGCGGTCTTCCTCTTCCTCGGCCTCGTCAGGCCCGCCGCCGCCCATGGCTTCACCTCCGTCGTGTACGCGCACGTCACCGCCGACGGTGACGGCCCGCTCCGGACCGAACTGAAGCTGGAGTACGACCTGCTGGTCGTCTCGGCCGCCGACGCGGGCTCCGACGACCCCCTCTTCCGCGCCGGAACCGACGCGTTCGAGGACGGGGACGCCCGCGCCCGCGCCGCGGCCCTCGACTCCCACCGCGAGACCGTCGTCGACTACGTCACCCAACGCTTCTCGATCACCACGGGTGGCACCGCTTGCGAGCCCGCCCCGGTCGGCGGGTTCCGGATGGGCACCGAGGAGGGCGTGCCCTACGCGCTGTTCGCGCTCGACTGGACCTGCGCCGGACACGGCACCGGCGACCACGAGATCCGCAGCGCCCTCTTCCCCGACCCGGAGGGCTATGTCAAGGGAACCAAGACGATCGTCACCTACGACGTCGACGGCCGCACCGGCAGCGCCGCCCTCGACGGCGGGCACCCGACCTTCCCGATCAGCCAGTCCTGGACGGAGCGCTTCTGGGAGTTCTTCCGCCTCGGCGCCGAGCACCTGCTGACGGGCACCGACCACATCCTGTTCCTGCTCGCCCTCATCGCCGGATCCCGGCGCCCCCGCGAAGTCGTCCTCGCCGCCACCGCGTTCACCCTCGCCCACTCGGTGACGTTCCTGCTGGCCGCCCTGGGGCTGGTCGACGTCCCCGCGGGGCTGGTGGAGCCCGTCATCGCGCTGTCCATCGCCGTGGTCGCGGGCTGGCACCTGTGGCGCCTGCGAGGGGGCGGCGCCCAGGTCATGGAACTCCGGGCGCCGGGCGAGAGCCGGTTTGCCCTGGACCGGGCCGGGTGGACCCGGCTCGGCGTGGTGTTCTGCTTCGGCCTCGTGCACGGCCTCGGCTTCGCGGGCGCGCTCGGCATCGAGGCCTCGTGGTCCTGGACCCTGCTGTGGTCCCTGCTGGTGTTCAACATCGGCATCGAGGCCGTCCAACTCGGCTTCATCGCCGTGCTGTTCCCGCTTCTCCTGCTGCTCGGGCGCCGCTCGCCGCGGGCCGCCCGGTGGGTCACCGGAGCGCTGTCGGCGGGGGTGGCCGCGATGGGCCTCGCCTGGTTCGTGCAGCGCGTGACCGAATCGTAGGAACCGCAGGTCAGCGCTGATGTTCAGCCTCCGCCCTCATCGCATTCGCAGGCCGTTCACCCGGTGCCGAGAGCTTGGTGTCCTCCTTCGCGTGTGCACTTCATGCCCACCGTTTGTACACAAAAGAATCGATACTTCATGAGAACGCACTCTTCCCAGCAGGCTCGCAGGCCTGTGCGGCACCGTGTGGCCACCGGCACCACCGCCGCCCTCCTCGGCCTGGCCGTGGCCTTCACGGGCGGACAGGCCGCACCCGCGGCCGCGGCCGAATCCTCCACGCTCTCCGGCATCGTCCTGGGCGTCGGCGCCAACGAGACCCAGCGCACCGTCAGCTGGTACTCCTCCGCCGACACCGCCCAGAAGGTCCAGCTCGCGCCCACCGCGCAGCTCACCGGTGGCGAGTTCCCCGCCGACTCCGCCGTCTTCGACGCCCTGGGCGCCAAGAACATCGCGGCCAGCGGCGGTTACAACCGCAGTGCCACGCTCACCGGCCTCAAGGAGAACACCGCTTACTCCTACCGCGTCGGAACCCAGGGCAACTGGTCCAAGGCGTACTCCTTCGCCACCCAGGACTTCGAGGGTGAGTACGACTTCCTGTTCCTCGGCGACCCGCAGATAGGCTCCTCCGGGGACCTGGCACAGGACCAGGCAGGCTGGCAGGACACCCTGGACGTGGCCACCAAGGCCAACCCGAAGGCCGAGATCCTGGTCTCCGGCGGCGACCAGGTCGAGAGCGCCAACAACGAGTCCCAGTGGAACTCCTTCCTGGCGCCCGACCAGCTGCGCCAGTACCCGTGGGCCGCCACCATCGGCAACCACGACGTCGGCGGCAAGGCGTACGAGCAGCACTTCTCGACGCCGAACACCGACAACTCGGGTGCGCTGTACTCCAACGGCGACCCGGCGTCCGACACCTCGGGCGGCAACTACTGGTACATCTACAAGGATGTGCTGTTCATCGACCTCAACAGCAACAGCTACGCCACCTCCCAGGGCGGCGGAGGCGACGAGGCACACACCAAGTACGTCACGGACGTCATCAACGAGCACGGCTCCGAAGCCAAGTGGAAGGTGCTCGTCTACCACCACTCGATCTACTCGCCGGCCTCGCACGCCAAGGACAAGGACAACAAGGCCCGCCGGGTCGACTTCCCGACGACCTTCTCCAAGCTGGGCGTCGACATGGTCCTCCAGGGCCACGACCACAGCTACTCCCGCAGCTACCTCATCAAGAACGGTGAGAAGGCCGATCCCGAGGAGCAGCCCGGCGCGGCCGACGTCTACCCCGGCCCCGGCGGCGTCCTCTACGTCACGGCCAACTCGGCCTCGGGCTCGAAGTACTACGACATCACCCAGCCCGACTCCAGCGCCACCAGCGGCGCGGGCAACGGCGCCGACCCGCTGAACCCGGACAGCTACTGGTACAACTCCGTCCAGAACCAGGAGCACGTCCGCAGCTACGTCAAGGTCCAGGTGCGGGACGAGAAGCTCGTCGTGGAGAACATCCGCAGCGGCAGCTGCGGCGCTCCCAACTCCCAGGTCTCCAAGGGAGACTGGTGCAAGAACACCACCGCCGCCCAGCCGGTCGGCTCGGTCGTCGACAAGGTGAGCGTCCACCCGTACAACGGTGACGCCCAGTCCCTCCAGGTAAACGTGCCGAAGCCCGCTCCGGGCGAGTTCGGCTGGACCATCGACGGCTACAACGGCCTGGTGGACCTCGGCACGGCCAAGGAGGAGAACGGTGACCACTTCACCGCCTCCGGCAAGATCAACCCGATCCTCGTGTCGGACACCCGCCGTTCCCTCTCCCCGTGGGCGGTCTCGGCCGGCGTGAGCCAGTTCAAGGACGCCGAGAAGACCTTCGAGGGCTCCTACCTCGGCTGGTCGCCGTACCTCCTCGACCAGGGCGCCGGAGCCAAGGCGGGTGCGTCGGTCCCCTCCGGCTACGGCGGCAAGGGTGACGGCCTGGCCCTCTCCCGGGGCCTCGGTTCCGCACCCCAGGGGCACGCCCGCGGCACGGCCAAGCTGGGCGCCGACCTCGATCTGAAGATCCCGGACTCCGTCCAGAAGGGCGGCTACCGAGCCACCCTCACGATCACTGCGCTGAGCAGCTGACCCTCCCCGCTCCACCGGCGTGGCAGGCTCCGGTACGCCGCAGCCTGCCACGCCGCCGTTCCGAGAGAGACCCCATGCACGCAGTGGCACCACCTCGCCGCACCGCCGCCGTCCGCACCGCCCTGCTCGTCCTGATCGCGGCACTGGCGTTCGGCACCTCCACCGGCCCGGCACGGGCGGCCGAGGGCGACGTCACCTGGACGGTCCGGACCGCCGCCAACGACTACGGGGAGGACCGGTCGAGCTTCGGCTACGCCGTCAACCCCGGCGGTACGGCCGAGGATGCCCTGGTGGTGGCCAACCACGGCACCGACCCGTTGAACCTCGCCGTCTACGCCGCCGACGGCTTCACGACGGAGAAGGGCCAGCTCGACCTCCTCACCGAGGGGAAGAAGTCCCGCTCCATCGGCTCCTGGGTCCAGGCCGGCCGCAAGAGCGTCCGGATAGCCCCGGGCAAGAGCGCGGAGATCCCCTTCACCGTCAAGGTCCCGGACAACGCGCCCCCCGGCGACTACGTGGGCGGCATCCTGACGTCGCTCAAGCAGCCCGACGACGCCGAGGGAATCGCCGTCGACCGCCGCCTCGGCATCCGGATCAAGCTGCGGGTCAGCGGCGCCCTGCGGCCCGCACTCGCCGTCGAGGACGTGCACGTCGACTACCGGGGCTCCGTGAACCCGTTCGCCTCGGGCGACGCCACGGTGACCTACAGCCTCCACAACACCGGCAACGCGCTGCTCTCCGGCACCCAGAAGGTCACCCTCAACGGTCCCTTCGGGACGCTGGGCACCGAGGCCGGCAAGATCGCCGCGCCGCCGGAGCTGCTGCCGGGCGAGCTCTGGAAGGTCACGGTCCCCGTCCACGACGTCACCCCGGCCCTCCGGCTCACGGCCACCGTCGCCGTCACCCCGCTCGTCACCGACGCCGCCGGCTCCACCACCGCACTCGACCCCGTCCGGACCACGGCCCACGGCTGGGCCGTTCCCTGGACGCTCCTGCTGCTCCTGGTCCTCCTCCTGGGCGCGGCCGCAGCGGTGTTCGTGCTGCGGCGGCGGGCGCGCGCCCGCCGTGCCCGGCGTGAGGAGGAACGGGTGCGTGAGGCTGTGGAGCAAGCCCTGCGGGACAAGACGGACCAGCTCTCCTGAGGGCCCGGAGCAGGCCGGCCGGCCCGCGCACACGGGAACGGGCCGCCCGGTGTGCGGGCGGCCCGTCCTCATGCGGTCGGCGGGTGACTCAGGAGATCAGCTCGATCTCCGCCAGCGTCGCCGCCGCCGTGCTCACCAGCCGGTACTTCGCGTACGCCTTCGGCACCTGCACCGAGAACGCCCGCGTCTGCTTGTCCCAGGCGAAGGTCTGGCCGGACCGCTTGTCGAGGTCCTTCCAGGAGGTGCCGTCCGCCGATCCCTGCAGGACCCAGCCCGTCGGGGCCTTCGCCGCCGTTGCCGAGGTCAGCGTGTACTGGACCGCCTTCGTGCCCGCGGGGGCCGGCAGCTCCACCGACTCGACCTGGGCGGAGGTCGCCGAGGTGTTGTCGAACAGGGCGCCCGCGCCCTTCAGGACGTCCTTCCTCGGCGACGGGACCTTGTCGTCCTTGGTGATGGAGACCGGGGCGGCGTCCTTGCCGGTGCCCCAGGCCGACGGCTTGGAGCCCATGTCGAAGTCCAGCACGCCCCCCTTGGCCAGCAGGTCGTGGGGCAGCGAGGTGGACGTCCACTTCTTGCCGTTGACCTTCAGGCCCTGGACGTAGATGTTCTTCGCGCTGTTCTTCGGTGCCTTGACGACCAGCTCGCGGCCGTTCTCCAGGTGCACCGTGGTCTTGGTGAACAGCGGGGAGCCGATCGCGTACTCGCCGCTGCCCATGACCAGCGGGTAGAAGCCGAGCGAGGAGAAGAGGTACCAGGCCGACTGCTCGCCGTTGTCCTCGTCGCCGTGGTAGCCCTGGCCGATCTCGCTGCCCGTGTACAGGCGGCTCAGGACCTCGCGGACCTTCTCCTGCGTCTTGTAGGGCTGCGACGCCGCGTCGTACATGTACGTGACGTGGTGCGCGACCTGGTTGCTGTGGCCGTACTGCCCCATCCGTACGTCACGGGCCTCCGTCATCTCGTGGATGACGCCGCCGTAACTGCCGACGAACTCAGGGCCCGCCGTCTCGGGGGTGGCGAAGTACGTGTCCAGCTTCTTGGCCAGACCGTCCCGGCCGCCGTACAGGTTGGCGAGGCCCTTGCTGTCCTGCGGGGCGGTGAAGGCGTAGCCCCAGCCGTTGGTCTCGGTGTAGTCGTAGCCCCAGACCCGCGGGTCGTACTGGTCGGACGGCAGCCGCCAGTCGCCCTTGGCGTCCTTGCCCTGGAAGAAGCCGGCCTTGTCGTCGAACAGCTCGACGTAGCTGCGGGCCCGGTTCATGAAGTACTCGGACTCGTCCTTGTAGCGCTGCTTGTGCGTCTTCTTGTAGAGCGCCTCGCCCATCTGCGCGATGCCGTAGTCGTTGACGTAGCCCTCCAGCGACCAGGACAGGCCCTCGTGCGTGCCGGTGTTCGCGTACCCGACGAACGGAGAGGTCTCCATGCCCTTGCGCCCGACGCCCGAGGACGGCGGGACGACCGTGGCGTTCTTCAGGGCCGCGTCGTACGCCGCCTCGGCGTCGAACTTCACGCCCTTGACGTACGCGTCGGCGAACGCGACGTCCGACGAGGTGCCGGTCATCAGGTCCGAGTAGCCGGGCGAGGACCAGCGGGAGATCCAGCCGCCGTCCTTGTACTGCTGGACGAAGCCGTCCACCATCTCGCCGGCCTTCTTCGGCGTGAGGAAGGAGTACGCCGGCCACGTCGTCCGGTAGGTGTCCCAGAAGCCGTTGTTGACGTACACCTTGCCGTCGACGATCTTGGCGCCGGTGTGGGTCGGGGTGTCCGAGCCGACCTGCGGTGAGAACGGCGAGGCGTACTTGTCCTTGCCGCCGACCTTCTCGAAGCCCGAGTTCGGGTAGAGGTAGAGCCGGTACATGCTGGAGTACAGCGTGGTCAGCTGGTCGGCGGTCGCGCCCTCGACCTCCACCTTGCCCAGCAGGTCGTCCCAGGTGCCCCGGGCCTTGTCCTCGACCCGGCCGAAGGAGCGCGAGGCCGGGATCTCCGCGGCCAGGTTCTGCTTCGCCTGGTCGATGCTGATCAGCGAGGTGGCCAGGCGCAGGTTGACGGTACGGTCCTTGCCCGCGTCGAAGCGGAGGTAACCGGTCACGTCGTCGCCACCGCCGCCGGAGAGCTTCCCGCTGCTGGTGACGGGGGCGTCGAAGACGCCGTACACGAAGAGCCGGGTGGCACCGGTCGATCCGCCGCTCTTCACGTCGGAGAACCCGGTGAAGGAGCTGGTCTTCGGGTCGAGGGTGAGCCCGCCGTCGTTGGAGACGTTGTCGAAGACCATGCTCGCGTCCTTGCCCGGATACGTGAACCGCATCCGCGCCGCGTGGTCGGTCGGCGTCATCTCGGCCTTGAGGCCGTTCTCGAACGTGACCCCGTAGTAGTGGGGCGTCGCCGTCTCGTTCTCGTGCTTGAACGGCAGTGCGCGTGCCGTGCGCGAGGCGTCCGGGGTGCCGGACGCGGCCGACGGCATCAGCTGGAAGGTCTGCCGGTCGCCCATCCAGGGACTCGGCTCATGGCTGGCGCTGAAGGCCTGGAGGGTGGGCAGGTTGTCCTCGTTGTTGCCCTTCGCGTAGTCGTACAGCCAACTCGTCGATCCGGCGTTGGTCACCGGGGTCCAGAAGTTGAAACCGTTGGGGACGGCGGTGGCGGGGAAGTTGTTGCCCCGGGAGAAACTGCCGCTGGAGTTGGTGCCGCGGACGGTCGAGGCGTAGTCCGAGAGGTGCGCCTTGCGCTTCTCCGGCGCCTTCGGGGCGATCTTGACGTCGTCGATCCAGCCCTGGAACTTCGACGGGCCCTTGGGGGAGTCGTACGCGACGAGGATCCGGTCGACGGTCTTGCCGGCCGCGACGGTGCCGATCTGCGCGTCGACCTTGTTCCACTGGTTGACGTACAGCCGCTTGGCATCGGCCTGGCCCTGCGGGGTCAGCAGGCCGCCGTTGGAGTCGGTGGCGTGCAGCTCGCTCAGGTACGTGCCGTCGGTGAACGCCAGGTCCACCGCGACGTGCGTGGCCGGGTACGACAGGTCCGTCTCGCCCATCTGGGGGTAGACCAGGTAGGACAGCTCGGTGTCCCGGGTGACGGCCGTGTTGACGTCGAAGACCTTGTTGTACGAGTAGGCCCGGCCGTCCGCCTTGTGCGTACCCGCGTAGCGCAGCGCCTTCTTCCCGGTGAAGCCCGCGCCGGCCTTGGCGGTGGGGGAGCCGGAGGGGCCGCGGTCGATCTGGCTGCGCATGTCGTCGGGGGCCGGGGCCGAGGTGTCCCCGTCGGAGAACTGGACGTCGGCGAGCTGGGTCGCGTCGCCGGCGCCGTTGTTCTTCGTGATGTCCAGGCGGAAGTGCTGGTAGGCCTTGTCCGTCGTGAAGTCGTACGACTTGGTCTGGAAGCGCTCGGAGAAGGTCTGGCCGGTCCTGGAGTCCAGGTCCGTCCAGCTCTTGCCGTCCTCGGAGCCCTGCAGCGTCCAGTCCTTCGGGTCCCGCTCGGCGTGGTCGTCGGCCGAGGTCAGCGCGTACGTGACGACCTTGACCGGCTCGGCGAGATCGAACTCGACCCAGGCGGTGGGCTTGAAGGACAGCCACTTCGTACCGGATTCACCGTCGACGAGGTTTTCCTTCACCTCACCGCCGCCGGTGTTCTCCTCGCTCGCGCGGACATCTGTGACCTTGTCAGTGACATTGCCCGGTATTCCGGCGGAGAAGCCGCCATCGATACCGGATGTCCGCTTCTTTCCGTCAGGGCCTTCTTCGACGGTATTGCGCCAGTCCGGCTGCTTCTCGTCAGCCTCGAAGGATGAACTGAATACCCGGTCGCCCGAAGGCTTATGACCCTTTTCTCCTGACCCGGCCGACTGAGCGGCGGCCGCGGTGGGGGCTGTCACGACCAGGACCAGTGAAGCCGCGATCAGGGCGGCCGTACTGTTTTGTCTCTTGCGAGAACCGTGTCGGGGCTGCATGCCGAGCCATTCCTCCCGAGGAAGTGCGCTTGGACAACGTTGTCAGAAGCGTGCGCAAGAACTAGTAGGAAGTGAAGTGGCGGGTGGTGTCAAGGGTGTTGGATGGAAGCCCACGGTCGAATCGACCGTATTGCGGAAATCGTTACATCCGGAGGAGGCCGCGCGGTGCCGAGGTATCCGCGAGGTCTCAACTCGGGAAAGACTGCCGCTCAAACCTGCATTCGATCTTGCTCAGTTGGCTGCAAGTGGACTATACCTGTCGGCGTCTGCACAGCATTTTTTCAACTGTGCGAACAGGGGGGACAACGGGGGCAGGGCAACTCGACGCGCCACAGGTGCGCCGGCTGGCCGGTCCCCCTACACCCCCCCACTGCAATGGCTAGCCTGAAATCTGCACCACCCAAGCGCAACTGACCGCGGTGGCGGGGCCCTTCGCCTGAGGCGAATATCGATGGGCGACCGGTACAACACCGCCTGAGTCCTGTAGAAGGCGAGGACTTGAGCATGGGATCCACCTCCGCCCACAAGAATGAGGGCCTTGGCCGTCGCGACGTGATCAAGCGGTCTGCCGCACTCGGTCTGATCACCGTTCCGACGATGAGCTTCCTGTCGGCGTGTGCGAGTAGCGACAGCAGCAGTGACGACACGGTCAAGAAGGGCAAGACCAGCGCGAAGAACCCGCTGGGCGTCAATGACACGGCCGGTCTCGACGTGGTCATCTTCAACGGCGGCTTCGGCGAGCAGTACGCGATCGACGCCGAGAAGCAGTACACCAAGGCCTTCCCCAAGGCCAAGGTCAAGCACACCGCGACGCAGAAGATCCAGTCGCAGCTGCAGCCGCGCTTCAACGGCGGCACCCCGCCGGACCTGATCGACAACTCGGGCGCCGAGCAGATGGACATGGGTGTCCTCGTCGGCAAGAAGCAGCTGCTCGACCTGACGCCGCTGATGGACGCCCCGTCCTTCGACGACCCGGCCAAGAAGGTCCGCGACACCCTGCGCCCGGGTGTGCTGGAGATGGGTCAGTTCGACGGCGACCCGGTCTGGATCATGTACTACGCGTACACCGTGTACGGCGTCTGGTACTCGCAGACCGCGCTCGAGGGTCTGGACGCCCAGTACCCCGAGAACTGGGACGACATGCTCGCCCTGTGCGCGAAGGCGAAGAAGAAGGGCATCGCCGGCTGGACGTACGCCGGTAAGTACCCCTACTACCTTCCCTTCTCGCTCTACCCGTTCATCGCCAAGATCGGTGGCCGGGAGGTTCTCGACAAGATCGACAACCTGGAGCCGAACGCCTGGAAGGACCCGGCCGTCAAGGCGGCGTTCGAGGCGTACTACGAGCTGCAGCAGAAGGGGTACATCCTCAAGGGCACCGCCGGCCTGACCCACATCCAGTCGCAGACCGAGTGGACCAAGGGCAAGGCCCTCTTCATCCCGAACGGTTCGTGGGTGGAGAACGAGGCGGCGCCGACCACGCCCAAGGACTTCAAGATGATGGTCGGGGCGCCGTCCGGCCTGGACTCGTCCGACAAGCTGCCCTTCGGCACCATCTGGGCGTCGGGCGGCGAGCCGTTCATCGTCCCGGCCAAGGCGAAGAACCCCGAGGGCGGCATGGAGCAGCTGCGCATCATGCTCTCCGAGGAGTCCTCGAAGAACTTCACCAAGCAGGTCAAGTCGCTGAGCGCCTACAACGGCGGCACCGACGGCCTGACCCTGTCCACGGCCATGCAGGCCGGCGTCGACGTGCTGAAGAAGGCCGGCGACAACGTGGTGAACCCGCGTCTGCAGGACTGGTACGCGAAGCTCCAGAAGGAGCAGATCGGTGCCGGCCTCGGCGAGATGATGGCCGGGCGTCTGACGCCTGCCGAGGCCATCAAGAAGATCCAGGACTACGCGGACGCCGCGGCCAAGGATCAGTCCATCAAGCACTACAAGCACCAGTGAGTAACCGTCACCAGCGGCGGCACCCGCGGAAAGATCGGGGTCGGTAAACGATGCAGCACGGCAGGTACCGCTTCATTGTGGGGTTCTTGGTAGTCCCACTGGTGCTGTACGCGGTCTTCGTCATCTGGCCGTTCATCCAGGCCATCTACTATTCGTTCACGGACTGGACCGGTCTGAGTCCCGACTTCAAGATGGTCGGCTTCGACAACTACACCAGGATGCTGAAGGACGACATCTTCTGGAAGTCCTTGCAGCACAGCCTGCTGCTCGTGCTGCTGCTGCCGCTGGTGACGCTGGGCCTCGCGCTCTTCTTCGCCTTCATGCTCAATGTCGGAGGCCGGCGGCGCAAGAACGCCGCGGTCTCCGGCGTGCGGGGTTCGGGATTCTACAAGATCGCCTACTTCTTCCCGCAGGTGCTTTCGATCGTCATCGTCGCCCTGCTGTTCCAGTTCGCGTTCAACCCGCGCAGTGGAATGCTGAATTCGGCGCTCAAGGGAGTCGGGCTCGGCTCCATTCAGCCGGACTGGCTGGGCGATCCGAGCCTGGCGCTCATCTGCGTCATGTCGGTGCTGATCTGGTCGACCGTCGGATTCTTCGTCGTCCTCTTCTCCGCCGGAATGGCCTCCATCCCGAAGGACTTCTACGAGGCGGCGCTCCTGGACGGGGCCAGCCGCGTCACGACGTTCTTCAGGATCACCCTGCCGCTGCTCTGGGACACCGTGCAGTCGGGCTGGGTCTACATGGGCATCCTGGCGCTCGGGGTCGAGGCGTTCACGGCCGTACAGGTCATGACCGTCGGCCCCGGCGGTCCCGACTACTCGACCACCGTCCTGCCGTTGTACGTCTACCAGACGGCCTTCCGTGACGGCCAGGCCGGCTACGCGACGACGATCGGTGTCGGACTGCTCATCATCACCATGGCGTTCGCCGCCATCGTGATGCGACTGGGCCGGCGCGAGCGGCTGGAGTTCTGATGCCGCGCTCCCCGGGGCGCGGCGCCCGGATCCCCAGCAGGCAGGACAGCCCGGCCCCGGCGGCCGGCTCGACAGCAGTACGAGGTGAGCACACGTGAAGGCCACAGACACCCCTCCCGCGGATGCGGTGAAGGAACCGGCCCCCGTGTCCGAGGAGCCCGCGCAGAGCGTCAAGGAGAAGAGCAGCGAGGGCAAGGTCCTCAACGTCTTCTCGCACGGCGTGCTGGTCATCTGGGCGATCCTGGTGGTCATGCCGCTGCTCTGGGCGATCATGGCCTCGTTCAAGACAGATGACTCGATCCTGTCGACACCTTGGGCGCTGCCGGACAAGCTTCACTTCGAGAACTGGTCGCGTGCCTGGAGTCAGGCACACATGAGCGATTACTTCTTGAACACCATTCTGGTGGTGGGCGGCTCGCTCATCGGCACCCTGCTGCTCGGCTCGATGGCGGCGTACGTGCTGGCGCGGTTCGACTTCCCCGGGAACCGCTTCGTGTACTACCTGTTCATCGGCGGGATGAGCTTCCCGATCATCCTGGCGCTGGTCCCGCTGTTCTTCGTGATGAACAACATGGGCCTGCTGAACACGCGGCACGGACTGATCATGGTCTACATCGCGTACTCGCTGCCGTTCACCGTCTTCTTCCTCACCTCGTTCTTCCGCTCGTTGCCGAGTTCGGTGGCGGAGGCGGCGATGCTCGACGGGGCTTCGCACACCCGGACGTTCTTCCAGGTGATGCTGCCGATGGCGAAGCCCGGCCTGATCAGCGTCGGTATCTTCAACTTCCTCGGACAGTGGAACCAGTATCTGCTGCCAACGGTGCTGAACACCGATCCGAAGTACCGGGTGCTCTCCCAGGGGCTGGTCGAACTGGCCAACGGGCAGGGCTACAAGGGCGACTGGTCCGGTCTCTTCGCCGGCCTGGTGATGGCGATGCTGCCGGTCCTCGCGGCCTACATCATCTTCCAGCGCCAGGTGGTGGCAGGCCTGACAGCGGGAGCGGTGAAGTAACTCCTCGAACGCTCGCACCGAACGACCGAACCCGCCCGCCGGCATCCTCGCCGGCGGGCGGTTCGTCTGTGTACGGGGGTGTTCGCCGACGTCGCCGTGCGAGGGTCCCGTGCTCATCCGAGGCTTCGACTGCTCAAGGTCTTGACGGGGAGTACCCCAAAACGCTCAGCTTAGGGTTCACATGTTGGAGAAAATGGCAGGAGTGAGAGAGTCGATGGAGACTCCGGGGTCGCAGACATCTCTGCATCGCGCCAACCTTGAGCGGGTAGTGCGCGCCGTACGTATGGCGGGTTCACTCACCCAGGCGGAGATCGCCAGGAGCACGGGCCTCTCCGCGGCCACCGTCTCCAATATCGTTCGCGAACTGAAGGAGGGCGGCACGGTCGAGGTGACCCCCACCTCGGCGGGCGGCCGCCGTGCGCGCAGCGTCTCGCTCAGTGGTGACGCGGGCATCGTCATCGGCGTCGATTTCGGACATACGCACCTTCGGGTGGCGGTCGGCAACCTCGCCCACCAGGTGCTCGCCGAGGAGTCCGAGCCGCTGGACGTGGACGCCTCGTCGGCCGAGGGCTTCGGACGGGCGGAACAGCTGGTCAACCGGCTGATCGAGACGACCGGGATCAGTCCGGGCAAGGTGATCGGGGTCGGCCTCGGTGTACCCGGCCCGATCGACGTCGAGTCCGGCACGCTGGGCTCCACGTCGATCCTGCCGGGCTGGACGGGCATCAACCCCAGGGAAGAGCTGGCCGGACGCCTCGGGGTGCCGGTCTACGTCGACAACGACGCCAACCTCGGGGCACTGGGGGAGCTGGTCTGGGGGAGCGGCCGGGGGGTCAGGGACCTCGCGTACATCAAGGTCGCGAGCGGTGTGGGTGCCGGTCTGGTGATCGACGGGCACATCTACCGGGGCCCCGGTGGCACGGCCGGCGAGATCGGCCACATCACCCTCGACGAATCGGGCCCGGTCTGCCGCTGCGGCAACCGGGGGTGCCTGGAGACGTTCACGGCCGCGCGGTACGTGCTGCCGCTGCTCCAGCCCGGCCACGGCGCCGATCTCACCATGGAGCGGGTGGTCCAGCTGGCCCGTGAGGGCGATCCGGGCTGCCGCCGGGTGATCGGCGACGTCGGGCGGCACATCGGCAGCGGGGTGGCCAACCTCTGTAATCTGCTCAACCCCAGCCGGGTGGTGCTCGGCGGCTCGCTCGCGGAGGCGGGCGAGCTGGTCCTCGGGCCGATCCGCGACTCGGTCTCGCGCTACTCCATCCCCAGCGCCGCACGGCAGCTGTCGGTGCTCCCCGGGGCCCTCGGCGGCCGGGCGGAGGTGCTGGGCGCGCTCGCCCTCGTCCTGAGCGAGATGGGGGATTCAACCCTTTTGGAGAGCACCCTCCCCGCTGCGACTCCTGCCTTCACTTAGATAATGAATGACACCGTTGCCATCTTGTTAAGGATTTACTCCTTGACGCCTACGTGGCGGCCGAGTTGACTCACTCCCACCTCGGCCGCGACGCTGCGGCCTCGTCAGGGAGGCTTCTCCACATGAACGCAATGATGCGTCGCGCCGTCATCGGTACCGCTGCGGTCTCGATGGCCCTTTCCATCGCCGCTTGTGGCAAGGCCGGCGACGACAAGAAGGACTCGGCGGACTCGGGCAGCAAGACCAAGATCGGTCTGCTTCTCCCGGAGAACAAGACCGCTCGCTACGAGACGCTGGACAAGCCGCTGTTCATCGAAGCGGTCAAGAAGGACTGCGCGGACTGCGAGGTCGTCTACAACAACGCGGCCGGTGACGTCGGTCAGCAGAAGCAGCAGTTCGAGCAGCAGATCGCCGACGGCATCAAGGTCATCGCGATCTCCTCGGTCGACTCCGAGAAGTCCGCCGCGTGGATCGCCGACGCACACAAGAAGGGCGTCAAGGTCGTCGCGTACGACCGCGCCATCGTTGGTGCCGACGCCTACGTCAGCCACGACAACGAGAAGATCGGCAAGCTCCAGGGCCAGGCCATCCTCGACGCCCTCGGCTCCAAGGCGGCCGACGCCAACCTCGTCATGATCAACGGTGACGAGAAGGACCCGAACGCCGGCCTGTTCAAGAAGGGCGCTCACGAGTCCCTCGACGGCAAGATCAAGGTTGCCTACGAGGCGTCCGGCGAGTGGGACCCGAAGATCGCCGGCGAGAAGATGACCGCCGCCATCTCCTCGGTCGGCAAGGGCAAGATCAACGCGGTCTACTCCGCCAACGACGGCATGGCGGGCGGCATCATCACGTCCCTGGGCAACGCCGGCATCAAGGACATCCCGGTGGGTGGCCAGGACGCCGAGCTCCCCGGTATCCAGCGGATCATCGCGGGTACGCAGACCTTCACGATCTACAAGTCGCCGAAGCAGCTCGCCCCGACGGCCGCCCAGTTCGCTGTCAACCTGCTCCAGGGCAAGGACATCGGCGCCTCGGGCAAGACGGACGGCGTTCCGTCCACGCTGCTCGAGCCGACCGTGGTGAAGAAGGACAACATCGAGTCCACCGTGGTCAAGGACGGCATCTACCAGGCCTCCGCGATCTGCGTCAAGGACATCGCCGCCAAGTGCACCGCGCTGGGCATCAAGTAGTCCCTCCTCGTGCCGGGGCCGGCAGGCCCTGGCACGTACGGGTCTGATCCGCGCCGCACGGCGGAGTCCGCCCGCCCCATGACTGTCCGGCAGCCGGCCGGCCCACACCCCGCTGCCGGCCGGGTGCCGGACGCTCTTCCCCCAGTACTTCCAGTACGTCGACGCTGCCCCTCGTGGCGCGGCGTCTCCGCCGGTCAGGCGGTACATCCCCGCCGGTCAGGCGGCGAAGGAGATGGTTCACGTGTCACAGACGCCCGTGCTGGCGTTGCGTGGGGTCTTCAAGCGATTCGGAGCGGTCCAGGTCCTCTCCGGTGTCGATCTCGAAGTCCACGCCGGAGAAGTGGTCGCCCTGGTCGGCGACAACGGTGCAGGAAAGTCCACGCTGGTCAAGACGATCGCCGGCGTGCACCCCATCGATGAGGGCGTCATCGAGTGGGAGGGCGCGAGAGTGGACATCAACCGTCCGCACGACGCCCAGAACCTCGGCGTCGCCACCGTCTACCAGGACCTCGCGCTCTGCGACAACCTGGATGTCGTCGCCAACCTCTTCCTCGGTCGCGAGATCAAGAAGGGTGGCGTCCTCGACGAGGTCGCCATGGAGAAGCGGGCACAGGACCTCCTGTCCACGCTCTCCATCCGTATCCCCAGCGTCCGTATCCCGGTTGCCGCGCTCTCCGGCGGCCAGCGCCAGGTCGTGGCCATCGCCCGTGCCCTGGTCGGCAACCCCAAGATCGTGATCCTGGACGAGCCCACCGCGGCCCTCGGCGTCGAGCAGACCGCACAGGTCCTCGACCTGGTGGAGCGGCTGCGCGAGCAGAACCTCGGCGTCATCCTCATCAGCCACAACATGGCTGATGTGAAGGCTGTCGCCGACAAGGTCGCCGTGCTGCGACTCGGCCACAACAACGGCATCTTCCCTGTGGCGACGACCAGCCACGAAGAAATCATCGCCGCGATCACGGGCGCCACGGACAACGCCGTGACCCGTCGCAAGTCCCGCAGCGCGGAGGCATCCAAGTGAGCAAGATCAGCAAGACTTCGGCCGAGATCCCGGCCCAGGCAGAGGCCACTGACGCTCCCGTAGCAGCGGCCGGCGCAGTCAAGGCCGTCGACCCCCGTCTGCTCATCCGTGAGCAGGGCTTCAAGGGCTACTGGACCGAGTTCAAGCGCAAGGTGCGCTCGGGCGAGATCGGCTCGCTGCCCGTCGTGGTGGGCCTGATCATCATCGGGATCGTCTTCCAGCTCGAGACCGGCAACTTCCTCACCTCGTACAACCTCGACCAGATCACGCTGTACGCGGCGGGCCCCGGCATCATGGCCGTGGGCATCGTCTTCGTCCTGCTGCTCGGCGAGATCGACCTCGCGGTCGGTTCCGTCGCGGGTCTCGCGGGCGCAGTCTGGGCCGTGGTCGGCACGGACATGCCCGATTCGCTTGCCATCGTGGTCGGCATCCTGTCCGGCACGGTCGTCGGCGCCTTCCACGGCATCGTCTTCGCCAAGATCGGCGTGCCCGCGTTCGTCGTGACGCTGGCAGGCTTCCTGGGCTGGGCCGGTCTGCAGACCTGGGTGATGGGCGACAAGTCCACCATCACCACCCCGCTCGGCAGCTTCGTCCGCGAACTGACCAGCTACTACTTCGCCGATGTCGCCGCCGCCTACGGTCTCGCCGTGTTCGTGATCGTTGCCTTCTACCTCGCGCAGCTGCGCGACTCGAGCCGCCGCAAGGCCGCAGCGCTGCCGCACCGCCCGCAGAGCGAGATCATCCTGCGCACCGTGCTGCTCGCCGTCCTGTGCCTCCTCGCCGCGTACGCGTTCAACCAGGAGCAGGGCCTCCCGCTCTCCCTGGTGATCTTCCTCGCGATCCTGGTCATCACCGACTTCGTTCTGCGCCGCACCACCTACGGCCGTCAGATCTTCGCGGTCGGCGGTGGCATCGAGGCAGCGCGTCGTGCCGGTATCAACGTGTCCTGGATCCGCATCTCGGTGTTCATGATCTCCGGCACGCTCGGTGCGGTCGGCGGTCTCTTCCTGGCCTCCGCGACCGGCGGCGCCGACCGTTCGCTCGGTGGCGGCAACCAGCTCATGATGTGCATCGCCGCAGCCGTCATCGGTGGTACGTCCCTGTTCGGCGGACGCGGCAAGGTCTGGTCCGCGCTGCTGGGCATCCTGGTCATCCAGTCGATCGTCCAGG
Source organism: Streptomyces sp. NPDC050423 (assembly GCF_040655445.1). Taxonomy (NCBI): domain Bacteria; kingdom Bacillati; phylum Actinomycetota; class Actinomycetes; order Kitasatosporales; family Streptomycetaceae; genus Streptomyces; species Streptomyces sp. NPDC050423. The sequence continues at coordinate 34,644 of NZ_JBFAJY010000046.1, read as the reverse complement.
GCCTCAACCAGATGAACCTGTCGTCGAACGCGATCCAGTACATGATCACCGGTGGAGTGCTCCTCATCGCCGTGATCATCGACTCGGTCTCGCGCAAGACCCAGAAGACCGCGGGCCGAGCCTGACCGCACCGGGCCCGACGGGGCCCGGCGACAGCAACGCCGGACAGTGCCCGGCGCCCTGCCCAGGGCGCCGGGCACCGTCGCGTACCGGTGCGGGGCGGGACAGCGCACCGGGCCGGGCGCCCGCTCGCCGTCGCGGGGGAGGCCGTTAGACTCACCGGATCGGCATGCTCGACCAGCTCAATCGCAAGGAGGCACGGTGACACAGCCGCGCGAAGCGCGTCATGCACGGGCGGTGGTGGGCGACGGATGGGATCTGCTGACCCGCATCGGCGGACCGCGTGACCTGGACCGGCTCACCCCCGAGCAGCTGGAGCAGCTCGCCGAAGAGATCCGGACCTTCCTCGTCGACGCCGTCTCCAAGACCGGCGGACACCTCGGACCCAACCTGGGCGTGGTCGAACTGACCATCGCCCTGCACCGGGTCTTCGACTCGCCGAAGGACAAGGTCCTCTTCGACACCGGCCATCAGAGCTATGTGCACAAGCTCCTCACCGGCCGCCAGGACTTCACGAAGCTCAAGAGCAAGGGCGGCCTCTCCGGCTACCCCTCGCGTGCCGAGTCCGAGCACGACGTCATCGAGAACTCGCACGCCTCCACGGTGCTCGGCTGGGCCGACGGCCTCGCCAAGGCCAACGAGGTGCTGGGCCGCCCCGACCACGTCGTCGCGGTCATCGGTGACGGAGCCCTCACCGGCGGCATGGCCTGGGAGGCGCTGAACAACATCGCCGCCGCCAAGGACCGCCCCCTCGTCATCGTCGTCAACGACAACGAGCGCTCCTACGCGCCGACGATCGGCGGTCTCGCCAACCACCTCGCCACGCTCCGCACCACCGACGGCTACGAGCGCTTCCTGGCCCGCGGCAAGGACCTCCTGGAGCGCACCCCCGTCGTGGGGAAGCCGCTGTACGAGACGCTGCACGGCGCGAAGAAGGGCCTCAAGGACTTCATCGCCCCGCAGGGCATGTTCGAGGACCTCGGCCTGAAGTACGTCGGACCCATCGACGGACACGACCTGGAGGCACTGGAGTCCGCACTCCAGCGTGCCAAGCGCTTCGGCGGACCGGTCATCGTCCACTGCATCACCGAGAAGGGCCGCGGCTACACCCCGGCCCTGCTGGACGAGGCGGACCGCTTCCACGCCGTCGGCAAGATCCACCCCGACACCGGCCTGCCCGTCGCCACCTCCGGCCTGGACTGGACCTCCGTCTTCGGCGAGGAGATGGTCAAGCTCGGCAGGGAGCGCGAGGACATCGTCGCGATCACCGCGGCCATGCTCCAGCCGGTCGGCCTGACCAAGTTCGAGAAGGCCTTCCCGGACCGGATCTACGACGTCGGCATCGCCGAGCAGCACGGCGCGGTCTCCGCGGCGGGCCTCGCCACCGGCGGGCTGCACCCCGTCTTCGCGGTGTACGCCACCTTCCTCAACCGCGCCTTCGACCAGGTCCTGATGGACGTCGCCCTGCACAAGTGCGGTGTGACCTTCGTCCTGGACCGGGCCGGGGTCACCGGTACGGACGGCGCCTCGCACAACGGCATGTGGGACATGTCGATCCTGCAGTGCGTGCCGACGCTCCGGATCGCCGCCCCGCGCGACGCCGACCAGGTCCGCGCCCAGCTGCGCGAGGCCGTCGCGGTCGACGACGCCCCGACGGTCGTCCGCTTCTCGAAGGGCGCGGTCGGCCCGTCGGTCAAGGCCGTCGGCACGGTCGGCGGCATGGACGTGCTCCGTGAGCCGGGCACGTCCCGGCCCGATGTCCTGCTCGTCTCCATCGGCGCGCTCGCCCCGATGTGCCTGGAGATCGCGGATCTGCTCGACGCCCAGGGCATCTCGACCACGGTCGTCGACCCGCGCTGGGTCAAGCCCGTGGACGAGGCCATGGCCCCGCTCGCCGCGCGGCACCGCGTCGTCGTCACCGTCGAGGACAACAGCCGGGCCGGCGGCGTCGGCTCCGCCGTCGCCCAGGCGCTGCGCGACGCCGACGTCGACGTACCGCTGCGCGACTTCGGCATCCCGCCGGTCTTCCTCGACCACGCCTCCCGCAAGGAGGTCATGGCCGAGATCGGGCTGACCGCACCGGACATCGCCCGGCAGGTCACCGGCCTGGTCGCCAAGTTCGACGGCCGCTACGAGACGGAGGCGGAGAGCCGCCCCGTGGTGGAGCCCGTCCGGGACTGATCCGTCACGACGCACCACGATTGGGCCGGTCGCCCACCTGTACGGGTGGTCCGACCGGCCCATTCGCGTGAGGTCCCGCCCTGCGGGCGTGCCGCGGGCAACCCGGTCCGAATCATGGCGTGCACGACGAGTGCGTGGAGGTACGCCGGTGAGCACGCAGCAGGACCTGCCCCCCAGTCGGGACGGGCTGTTCCGCACCAAGACGATCGAACAGTCCATCCGCGACACCGAGGAGCCGGAGCACGCCCTCAAGAAGTCGCTCTCCGCCCTGGACCTCACGGTCTTCGGGGTGGGTGTCATCATCGGCACCGGGATCTTCGTCCTCACCGGCAAGGTGGCCAAGGAGACCGCGGGACCCGCCACCGCCATCGCCTTCGTGGTCGCGGGCGTCGTCTGCGCGCTGGCCGCGCTCTGCTACGCGGAATTCGCCTCCACCGTCCCGGTGGCCGGCTCCGCCTACACCTTCTCGTACGCCTCGCTCGGCGAACTGGTCGCCTGGATCATCGGCTGGGACCTGGTGCTGGAGTTCGCGCTGGGCACGGCGGTGGTGGCGGTCGGCTGGTCCGGCTACGTCCGCTCACTGCTGGACAACATCGGCTGGTCCCTGCCGGACGCGCTCTCCGGAACCGATGCGGCGAAAGGTTTCGGCTTCGACATTCTCGCCTTCGTCCTGGTCCTGGTGCTCACCGTCATTTTGGTGCTCGGCATGAAGCTCTCCGCCCGGGTCACGACGGTGGTGGTGGCCATCAAGGTGGCCGTCGTGCTGATCGTGATCATCGCGGGTCTCTTCTTCATCGACACCGCGAACTACTCGCCCTTCATCCCGGAGGCGCAGCCGCAGTCCGCCGGATCGGGTCTGCAGGCCCCGCTCGTCCAGCTGATCTTCGGGTACGCCCCCACCAACTTCGGCGTCATGGGCATCTTCACCGCCGCCTCCGTCGTCTTCTTCGCCTTCATCGGCTTCGACGTGGTGGCCACGGCCGCCGAGGAGACCAGGCTCCCGCAGCGCGACATGCCGCGCGGCATCATGGCCTCGCTCCTCATCTGCACCACGCTCTACGTCGCCGTATCGATCGTGGTCACCGGAATGGAGCACTACACCAAGCTCTCGGTGGACGCCCCGCTCGCAGACGCCTTCAAGGCCGTCGGGCACCCCGTCTACGCCGGGATCATCAGCTTCGGCGCCGCCGTCGGCCTCACCGTGGTCTGCATGATCCTGCTGCTCGGCCAGACCCGGGTGTTCTTCGCGATGAGCCGTGACGGCCTGCTCCCGCGGTTCTTCTCGAAGACGCACCCGCGCTTCCACACCCCGTACCGCCCGACCATCCTGCTCGGCGTGATCATCGCGATCGTCGCCGGATTCACCAGCATCGACGAGCTCGCGACGCTGGTGAACATCGGCACGCTCTTCGCCTTCGTGGTCGTCGCCCTGGGCGTCATCGTCCTGCGCCGCACCCGCCCCGGCCTGCACCGCGCCTTCCGCACCCCGTGGGTCCCGGTGCTCCCGATCGTCTCGGTGGCCGCGTCGGTCTGGCTGATGCTCAACCTGCCGGCCGAGACCTGGCTGCGGTTCGGCATCTGGATGGTCGTCGGAGTGGTCATCTACTTCACCTACGGCCGCAAGCACAGCCGGGTGCACCGCACCACCGGCTGAGAGGCTGCCGGATGTGACCTCGGACCGGCACGCCCGGCGCCCGGTCAGCCGCCGGTGGCGGGTGACCTCTTGGCGGTCTCCGGGATGGCGGCGTCCTCGCGGAGCGCCTTCCAGAGCGTCCTGGCCTGCGGCTGGGCCGCCACCACACGGTTGGGGTCGGTCTTGTCGTACGCGACCGGCAGCATGATGGTCTCCATCGAGCCCGGGTCCACGCCGTTCATCGAACGGGCGAATTCCGTCAGCGACTTGAGCGAGGCCAGACCCTCGTCGGTCGTGAGGGACTTGGTCGCCGAGTTGGCGATCCGGTAGGTGTTGGCCGGACTGCCCAGCAGGTTCTGCGACTTGACCTCGCTGAGCAGGGCGAGCAGGAACTGCTGCTGGAGTCCGATGCGGCCGAGGTCGCTGCCGTCGCCGATGCCGTGGCGGGTGCGGACGTAGGAGAGGGACTCGGTGCCGTTGAGCTTGTGGGGCCCGGCGGTGAGGTCGAGTCCGGAGGACGTGTCGTGGATATCCTGGGGGACGTCGACGGTGACGCCGCCGATGGCATCGACGAGGTCCTTGAACCCGGCGAAGTTGATCTCCAGATAGTGGTCGATGCGGACCCCGGACATCTTCTCCACGGTCTTGACCACGCAGGCCGGACCGACCTGGGAGTAGACGGAGTTGAACATCACGCGGTTCGCGGAGTCCACGGAGGAGCCGTCGGCCCCGGCGCACTCGGGCCGGGTCACCAGGGTGTCACGGGGTATGGACACGGCGACGGCCCTGCTGCGGCCCTCGGGGATGTGCACCACCATCGCGGTGTCGGAGCGCGCCCCGCTGACGGCGCCCCCGCCGCCCAGGGCCTTGTTCTCCGCCCCGGCGCGCGAGTCGGAGCCGAGGACGAGCAGATTCTGCCCGCTGGTGGGGAGCTTCTCGGGGCGGTCTTCCCCGAGTGCCTTGTCGATGTCGACGCCCTTGATGTTCCCGTCGAGCCGGCTGTAGAGCCAGTACGCAGTCCCGCCCGCGGCGATGAGGATGACCAGGACCGACAGCAGGACCGCCCGCCGTATCCGGCTCCCGCGCGTCCGTACGCGCTTGCGTCGGCGGGGGTTCTCCGGGGAGCCCGGGTGGTCGGGGGCTATGGCGTCCTGGCTCATCCTGGGGGAGTCCTCGCAACTCATGGCCCGGTCGGGGCGTGGGCGATGGGGTGGGACCCGGGTGGGGGCGGAGCCGGTCCACGTCTTCCTGGGACTGAGCACTATAGACAGTCGGTCCGGTGCGCGTACGGGATCCGACGGCTGGATCGTGACAGTTCGGATACGCACCGGAGCCGGGAGCGGTCGCGAATCGTACGCTGGTGAGTCCCGGAATACCCCTCCGTACCGGGGCTTAGGATGTAACGGATTCGAAATATTGCGCGAGTTGTCGAATGTCAGTTCTGGAAAGGTAATCGCAGACTCATGCTCGGACAGGATGCCCGCGCGACCTCGAAGGTTGCCCCTGAGGCCCAAGCGCTACGCGGCATCTGGCTCACCCGGGGCAAGGACGGCAGGCTCACCGCGTACGTCGCCGGCGACGGCGGCCTGCGCCGCTGGTCGGAGACGCGTCCGGGCGGTCCCGAATGGGACGCCCCGGATGTGGTACCGCTGCCGGAGCTGACACATCTGTCCGTGACTCAGAACACCGAGGGCTACGTCCACTTCGCCGGCCGCCGCGAACGGCCCGCGGCGGAGGGCGGCGTCACCGTCGACATCGTGCACGCGATCCAGTACCAGACCGGGCGCCCGGTCTCGGCCTGGAACTCGCTGGGCAATCCGCACAAGGAAGCCGATGTGGGTGCCAGGTTCGGCGCGCCCGTCGTCGTGGTGAACGGCTCCGGCGAGGTGCACGTCGCCGCCCGCAACGGACGCGGCGGCATGATGGTGCGCCGTGAGCGGGCCGACGGCAAGTGGCGCCGCTGGGAGGACCTGCGCTGCACGCGCATCAAGGAGGTCCCCGCGGTGATCGCGCTCAGCTCCGGACGCATCGAGATCCTCGCGGCGACGAACAAGGACGTGCTGCACTGGGAGCAGGAGAAGCCCGGCGGCGGCTGGGGCGAGGTCCGGCGCTCGCAGTTCGCGGTGCGCCCCGGGTCCCTGGCCGTGCTGGAGACGTCCCCCAGCCGTGCCACGTACCACTGGACCGACCCGGAGGGCGCCGTGGTCGCCTACCGGCCGGGCGACGACGGGCCGGTGTCCCTCGGCGGCGCCGCGGGCGACGGCGCACACGCCGCGCTCCGCACGGATCTGGACGGCCTCGACTGCACGGTGCTGGCCCACCGAGGGGTCAACGGCACGGCGGTCGTCGGCGCGGGGGTGACCGAGAACGAGGCCAACGGGCTGTGGTGGTCCGACACCGGCGTGCGCTGTCAGGGCCCGCCGGCCCTGACGCACGACGCCCTCGGGCGGGTCGTGATGGCCGTCGTCGGCGAGGACGGGGCGCCGCGCGTGGCACGCCAGATGGAGGCACCGGGCCTGAGCTTCGACCCATGGCACCTGCTCTGACCCCCTGGGCGGTGTCCGCGGAGTCCCGTCCGGCGCGCGACGCGACCTGGCACGGGTGACCGGGGATCAGCCGACTCGGGTCCCGCCGGAGCCTGTTGCACGACAACGGCCCGGCACACCGATGGTGTGCCGGGCCGTCGACTGTCCGCCTACGCCGGAACGCTCGCCACGCCCCGCGCCAGGAATTTCTTCCCGTTGACCCGCTCGGAGACGCCCTCGCGGTCCAGGTACGGCGTGATGCCGCCCAGGTGGAAGGGCCAGCCCGCGCCGGTGATCAGGCAGAGGTCGATGTCCTGGGCCTCGGCGACGACGCCCTCGTCCAGCATCAGGCCGATCTCCTGTGCCACCGCGTCCAGGACGCGGTCGCGGACCTGCTCCTCGGACAGGACGGAGTCGCCCTGCTTCAGGAGGGCTGCGACCTCCGGGTCCAGCTCCGGCTTGCCGGAGTCATGGACGTAGAAGCCGCGCTTGCCGGCCTTCACGACCGCCGCGAGGTTCTCGGACACCTTGAAGCGCTCCGGGAAGGCGCGGTTCAGGGTCTCGGAGACGTGCAGCCCGATCGCCGGGCCGACCAGCTCCAGGAGCACCAGCGGGGACATCGGCAGGCCGAGCGGCTCGATGGCCTTCTCCGCGACCTCGACCGGGGTGCCCTCGTCGATGACGTTCTGGATCTCGCCCATGAAGCGGGTGAGGATGCGGTTGACGACGAACGCCGGGGCGTCCTTCACCAGGACCGCGGTCTTCTTCAGCTTGCGGGCGACCCCGAACGCCGTGGCCAGCGAGGCGTCGTCGGTCTGCTCGCCGCGGACGATCTCCAGGAGCGGCAGGATCGCGACCGGGTTGAAGAAGTGGAAACCGACGACCCGCTCGGGGTTCTTCAGCTTCGACGCCATCTCGGTGACCGAGAGGGAGGAGGTGTTGGTGGCGAGGATCGCGTGTGCCGGGGCGACCGCCTCGACCTCCGCGAACACCTGCTGCTTGACGCCGATCTCCTCGAAGACGGCCTCGATGATGAAGTCGGCGTCGGAGAAGCCCTCCGCCTTGTCCAGCACACCGGAGACCAGGGCCTTCAGACGGTTGGCCTTGTCCTGGTTGATGCGGCCCTTGCCGAGCAGCTTCTCGATCTCGGCGTGGACGTAGCCCACACCCTTGTCGACGCGGGCCTGGTCGATGTCGGTCAGGACGACCGGCACCTCCAGACGGCGCAGGAACAGCAGGGCGAGCTGCGAGGCCATCAGGCCCGCGCCCACCACGCCGACCTTGGTGACCGGACGGGCCAGGGCCTTGTCCGGGGCACCGGCCGGGCGCTTGGCGCGCTTCTGGACCAGGTTGAACGAGTAGATGCCCGAGCGCAGTTCGCCGCCCATGATCAGGTCCGCCAGGGCCTGGTCCTCGGCGTCGAAGCCGGCGCCCAGGTCGCCGTCCTTGGCCGCGGCGATGATGTCCAGCGCGCGGTACGCGGCCGGGGCGGCGCCGTGCACCTTGGAGTCGGCGATGGCCTTGCCGCGGGCCACGGCCTGGTCCCAGGCGTCCCCGCGGTCGACCTCGGGACGCTCCACCGCGACCGTGCCGTTCAGCACGTCCGCGGTCCAGATCAGTGACTGCTCCAGGAAGTCCGCGCCCTCGAAGAGTGCGTCGGCGATGCCGAGCTCGAAGACCTGCTTGCCCTTGAGCTGGCGGTTCTGGTTCAGCGAGTTCTCGATGATCACCGTGACCGCGCGGTCGGCGCCGATCAGGTTGGGGAGCAGCGCGCAGCCGCCCCAGCCGGGGACCAGACCGAGGAAGACCTCGGGCAGCGAGAACGCCGGCAGCGCCTTGGAGACGGTGCGGTACGAGCAGTGCAGGCCGACCTCGACACCGCCGCCCATGGCCGCGCCGTTGTAGTACGCGAACGTCGGGACCGCGAGACCGGAGAGCCGGCGGAAGACGTCGTGGCCGCCCTTGCCGATGGCCAGCGCGTCCTTGTGCTCCTTGAGCAGCTCGACGCCCTTGAGGTCGGCGCCGACCGCGAAGATGAACGGCTTGCCGGTGATGCCGACACCGGTGACCGTGCCCTCGGCGGCCTCCTTCTCGACCTGGTCGATCGCGGCGTTCAGGTTCGCCAGCGACTGGGGTCCGAAGGTGGTCGGCTTGGTGTGGTCCAGGCCGTTGTCCAGGGTGATGAGGGCGAAGTTGCCCGCACCTGACGGGAGGTCGAGGTGGCGTACGTGCGCCTGGGTGACGACCTCACCGGGGAACAGCTCGGCCGCACCCTTCAGAAGCTCGGTGGTGGAACTCACTTGCTGCCTCCGGCTGCGTCGAAGTGCGGGTTCTCCCAGACGACCGTGGCGCCCATGCCGAAGCCGACGCACATGGTGGTCAGGCCGTAGCGGACCTCGGGCTGCTCCTCGAACTGGCGGGCCAGCTGAGTCATCAGCCGGACGCCGGAGGAGGCCAGCGGGTGGCCGTAGGCGATCGCGCCGCCGTACTGGTTGACGCGGGCGTCGTCGTCGGCGATGCCGTAGTGCTCCAGGAAGGCGAGCACCTGTACGGCGAACGCCTCGTTGATCTCGAAGAGACCGATGTCCGAGATGGACAGGCCCGCCTTGGCGAGGGCTTTCTCCGTCGCCGGGATCGGGCCGTAGCCCATGACCTCCGGCTCGACGCCCACGAAGGCGTAGGAGACGAGGCGCATCCTCACCGGGAGGCCCAGCTCGCGGGCGACGTCCTCGGCCGCGAGCAGCGAGGCGGTGGCGCCGTCGTTGAGCCCCGCGGCGTTGCCGGCCGTCACGCGGCCGTGGGCGCGGAACGGGGTCTTCAGACCGGCCAGGGACTCCATCGTGGTGCCCGGACGCATCGGCTCGTCGGCGGTGACCAGGCCCCAGCCCGTCTCACCGGCCTCCGGGTTCGTGCGGCGCACGGAGACCGGCACCAGGTCCTGCTGGATGCTGCCGTTGGCGTACGCCTTGGCGGCCTTCTCCTGCGAACGCACCGCGTACTCGTCGGCACGCTGCTTGGTGATCGTGGGGTACCGGTCGTGCAGGTTCTCCGCGGTCATGCCCATGAACAGGGCGGACTCGTCGACCAGCTTCTCCGACACGAAGCGCGGGTTGGGGTCCACGCCCTCGCCCATCGGGTGCCGGCCCATGTGCTCGACGCCACCGGCGACGACGACGTCGTACGCGCCGAAGGCGATGGAGCCGGCCGTCGAGGTGACGGCGGTCAGGGCGCCCGCACACATGCGGTCGATGGAGTAACCGGGGACGGACTGCGGCAGACCGGCCAGGATTCCGGCGGTGCGGCCGAGCGTGAGGCCCTGGTCGCCGATCTGGGTGGTCGCGGCGATGGCGACCTCGTCGATCTTGGCGGGGTCCAGGTCCGGGTTGCGGCGCAGCAGCTCCCGGATGGCCTTCACGACGAGATCGTCGGCGCGGGTCTCGTGGTAGATGCCCTTCGGGCCCGCTTTGCCGAACGGGGTGCGGACGCCGTCGACGAAGACGACGTCCCGGATGGTACGAGGCACGGTGGCTCTCCTCCAGGGTGCGGGATGGCACTGCTGCGGGGCACGCCCGGAAGCGCGCCGCCACCCCTCATGCTACTTGCGGGTAACCAGACTGCCCAGTCCTTGCGCCGGGAGCGGCGAAGGTCACATACGCGAAATGGCCCGGACGGCCTTGGAATCAGCCCGTCCGAGCCGTGGAACACAGAGTGAGCGCCCGCGGGCCGCGCAACCTGGCCTGAATACGCCCCTGGCTGATGCCCTCAGGTCTCCGGAGTCAGCGCGTCGACCAGGAGAGGCGTCACCTGTTCGATCTGCCAGTGCCGCGCGCCGTACCCGGCGAGGGCGTGCTCGACCGCGTCCGGCGTCGGGTCCTTCGGCGGTTCCCAGCACACCCGGCGCACGGTGTCCGGCGTGATCAGGTTCTCCTGGGGCATGTGCAGCCGCTCCGCGAGCTCGGACACCGCGGCGCGGGCGGCCGACAGGCGTGCTGCCGCGACCGGGTCCTTGTCCGCCCAAGCGCGCGGCGGCGGGGGGCCCGTCAGCGGCTGGCCGGGCTGCGGGAGCTCCGTGTCGGGCAGTTCCTTCGCCCGCTCGACGGCGGCCTGCCACTGCTCCAGCTGCCGCCGGCCCATGCGGTGGCCGAAGCCGGGCAGCGCGGTCAGCGCCTGGAGACTGGCCGGGAGCGCCAGTGCGGCCTCGACGATCGCGGCGTCGCCGAGCACCTTGCCGGGCGAGATGTCGCGGCGCCGGGCGACCTGGTCGCGGGTGTTCCACAGCTCCCGTACCACCGCCATCTGGCGGCGGCGGCGGACCTTGTGCATCCCGGAGGTGCGGCGCCACGGGTCCTGGCGCGGGGGAGCGGGCGGCGCCGCGGCGATGGCGGCGAACTCCTCCTGCGCCCACTCCAGCTTGCCCTGCCGGTCGAGCTCCTCCTCCAGCGCGTCGCGCAGATCGATCAGCAGCTCGACGTCGAGCGCCGCGTAGCGCAGCCAGGGATCGGGCAGCGGCCGGGTGGACCAGTCGACGGCGGAGTGCCCCTTCTCCAGCGAGTAGCCGAGCACGCTCTCGACCATGGCGCCGAGGCCGACCCGCGGGAAGCCCGCGAGGCGGCCGGCCAGCTCGGTGTCGAAGAGCCCGGTCGGCGTCATCCCTATCTCGCGCAGACAGGGCAGGTCCTGGGTCGCGGCGTGCAGGATCCACTCCGCTCCGTGCAGCGCCTCGCCCAGCCCGGACAGGTCGGGACAGCCGACCGGATCGATGAGCGCACTGCCCGCGCCGTCGCGGCGCAGCTGCACGAGATAGGCGCGCTGCCCGTAGCGGTAGCCGGAGGCGCGCTCTGCGTCGACGGCCACCGGGCCGGAGCCCGCGGCGAAGGCCGCGATCACCCCCGCCAGGGCATCGTCGGAGGCCACCACCGGTGGAATGCCCTCGCGAGGTTCGAGCAAGGGGATCGGCGCCGGGGCGACGTCGTCCGGGGGGGCGCCCCCGGTGGTTCGCAGTGAAGTGTCTGCTGCGGTCTCTTGGGCGTCGGTCACGTGTCAAGGGTATCTGTGTATGTGCGGCGCCCGTCGACGGAACGTTCCGTCGACGGGCGCCGATGCACGTAAACCAGCCGGATCCGCATTTCTGCACACCGGCGGGGGTGTGGAATCAGTGGATGATGCCCGTTCGCAGGGCCACGGCGACCATTCCGGCGCGGTCTCCGGTGCCGAGCTTGCGGGCGATTCGGGCGAGGTGGCTCTTGACGGTCAGGGCGGAGAGCCCCATGGAGACGCCGATGGCCTTGTTGGACTGTCCTTCGGCGACGAGCCGGAGAACCTCCACCTCGCGGCCGGACAGTTCGCGGTAGCCGCCCGGGTGGCTCGGGGTGCCGGGGGGACGGCGGTGCATACGGGCGGCATTGGCGCCGATGGGAGCGACGCCGGGACGGGTGGGGTGGCCGATGTTGGTACGGGTGCCGGTGACGACATAGCCCTTGACGCCGCCCGCGAGGGCGTTGCGTACAGCGCCGATGTCATCGGCGGCGGAGAGGGCGAGGCCGTTCGGCCAGCCGGCGGCTCGGGTTTCGGACAGCAGGGTCAGCCCGGAACCGTCGGGCAGGTGGACGTCGGCTACGCAGATGTCGCGCGGGTTGCCGACGCGGGGGCGGGCCTCCGCGATGGACGACGCCTCGATGACGTCACGTACTCCGAGTGCCCACAGATGGCGGGTGACGGTGGAACGGACGCGCGGGTCGGCCACGACGACCATGGCCGTCGGCTTGTTCGGGCGGTAGGCGACCGGGCTTGCGGGCTGCTCTAGGAGAACGGACACCAGGCCTCCTGGGGAGTGGCGGGACGGGCCGGCTCGGGGATGAAGCCGGGGCGAACCGTGCTTGAAGGGTCATTGACCTCTTCGGCACCGGACGCCCGCTCCTTTAGAGAAAGATCACGATTTGGTGAGTAACAATTCGGGCAAATAGGACATGCGCTCGATTGTACGAAAAGAGAGCCGGTGTCTGTGCGAGGTTTATGACGCAGTGTCATGGAATGCGGAGGCGGGGTCCCGCCCCTACTGAACCTGCGGCCCGCGCCGCTGCGGCAGCGTCACCACCGCCGCGTCGGCCGCGCCCGAGGGCGGCAGCCCGGCGATCTGGCAGAGCAGGTCGCCCCACGCCATCAGATGCGCCGCCGTGTCCGGCACCCCGCCGCGCCCCTCGCGGGGCGTCCAGGACGCCCGGATCTCGATCTGGGTCGCCGGACGCCGCGCCCCCAGCGCACCGAAGTAGTGCGAACCGGCCCGGGTGACCGTGCCGCCCGCCTCCCCGTAACTGAGGCCGCGCGCCTCCAGCGCCCCGGTCAGCCACGACCAGCACACCTCGGGCAGCAGCGGGTCGGAGGCCATCTCCGGCTCCAGTTCGGCGCGGACGAGGGTCACCAGCCGGAACGCGCCCTGCCAGGCCTCGTGCCCGGCCGGGTCGTGGAGCAGGACGAGCCTGCCGTCGGCGAGATCGTCCTCGCCGTCGACGACCGCCGCCTCCAGCGCGTACGCGTGCGGAGCCAGACGCTTCGGCGGCCGCGTCGGCTCCACCTCCAGCTCGGGGCGGAGCCGCGCCGAGCGCAGCGCGTCCACCGCCGAACGGAACGCGGGCGGGACGGAACCCCCCTCCGCACTGTCCGTGCTGTCAGTGCCATCGGATTGATCGGAGAAGTGTCCCTGCGCCGGAGCCATGCGGGGAAGAGTAGGCGGAACCGGAGCCTCGCGCAGGGAGAGACACCCGTCGGTGCCGGGCTCCTTACGCGTGCGTGCGAAGATTCTGTGCGTGAGTGCCAACGATCGCCCCTCGGGCCACCAGACGAAGACCTCAGCCGCCCACGACTCGGTGTTCCTCAAGGCGTGCCGACGCGAGCCCGTGCCGCACACGCCGGTCTGGTTCATGCGCCAGGCGGGGCGTTCGCTGCCCGAGTACCTGAAGGTGCGCGAGGGCATCCCGATGCTCGACTCCTGCACGATGCCGGAGCTCGTCGCCGAGATCACGATGCAGCCCGTCCGCCGCCACAAGGTCGACGCCGCGGTCTACTACAGCGACATCGTCGTCCCCCTCAAGGCGATCGGCATCGACCTCGACATCAAGCCCGGCATCGGACCGGTGATCGCCGAGCCGATCCGTACCCGCGCCGACCTGGCCCGGCTGCGCGACCTCACCCCCGAGGACGTCTGGTACGTCACCGAGGCCATCGGCCTGCTCACCGCCGAGCTGGGGTCCACCCCGCTGATCGGCTTCGCGGGCGCCCCCTTCACGCTCGCCAGCTACCTCGTGGAGGGCGGCCCGTCCCGCAACCACGAGCACACCAAGGCCCTGATGTACGGCGACCCCGAGCTCTGGGCCGACCTGCTCGACCGCCTCGCCGAGATCACCGGCGCCTTCCTCAAGGTCCAGATCGAGGCCGGCGCCAGTGCCGTGCAGCTCTTCGACTCCTGGGTGGGCGCGCTGGCCCCCGCCGACTACCGCCGCTCGGTGCTGTCCGCCTCGGCGAAGGTCTTCGACGCCGTCGCGTCGTACGGAGTCCCGCGCATCCACTTCGGCGTGGGCACCGGCGAGCTGCTCGGCCTCATGGGCGAGGCCGGCGCGGACGTCGTCGGCGTCGACTGGCGGGTCCCGATGGACGAGGCCGCGCGCCGCGTCGGCCCCGGCAAGGCGCTCCAGGGCAACCTCGACCCCGCCGTGCTGTTCGCCCCGGCCGAGGTGGTGGAGGCCAAGACCCAGGAGGTGCTGGACGCGGCCGCCGGTCTTGAGGGCCACATCTTCAACCTGGGCCACGGCGTGATGCCGACGATGGCCGCGGACGCGCTGACGCGCCTCGTCGAGTACGTGCACACGAGCACCGCCCGCTGACCTGCCGGGAGCCGGGCACCGCTCAGGCGGTGCCCGCCTTCCGCAGGGCCGTCACCGTCTTGCGGGCCGCCACCAGGACCGGGTCCCAGACCGGTGAGAACGGCGGGGCGTAACCGAGGTCCAGGGACGTCATCTGCTCGACCGTCATCCCGGCGGTGAGCGCCACCGCCGCGACGTCCACCCGCTTCGCGGCCCCGTCCCGGCCCACGATCTGCACGCCCAGCAGCCGCCCCGTGCGGTACTCCGCGATCATCTTCACCGTCATCGGCCGCGCCCCCGGGTAGTAGCCCGCCCGGCCCGTCGACTCGATCGTCGTCGTGACGAACCGCAGCCCCACCGCGCGGGCGTCCTTCTCGCGCAGCCCGGTGCGGGCGATCTCCAGATCGCACACCTTGCTCACCGCCGTCCCCACCACCCCGGGGAACGTCCCGTAGCCGCCGCCGACATTGGACCCGATGATCTGGCCGTGCTTGTTGGCGTGGGTGCCCAGCGCGATGTGGCGGGTGCGGCCCGCCACCAGGTCGAGCACCTCGACACAGTCGCCGCCCGCCCAGATGTTGTCGTGGCCGACGACCCGCATCGACAGATCGGTGAGCAGCCCGCCGTGCGGACCGACCGGCAGGCCCACCGCGCGGGCCAGCGCCGTCTCCGGCTCGACGCCGATGCCGAGCACCACCACATCCGCCGGGTACGACGCGTCGGCCGTCTCCACCGCGCGCACCCGGCCGTCCGGCCCGGTGCGGATCGCGGTGACCGCCGCCCGGTTCACCGTGGTGATGCCGAGACCGTCCATCGCGTCGTGGACCAGGCGCCCCATGTCGGGGTCGAGCGTCGCCATCGGCTGCTCGCCGCGGTTGAGCACGGTCACCTCGAAGCCGCGCTTCAGCATCGCCTCCGCCATCTCGACGCCGATGTACCCGGCGCCGACGACGACCGCGCGCCGGCCCGCCGCCCGGTCCAGCGAGTCCAGCAGCGCCTGTCCGTCGTCCAGGGTCTGCACACCGTGCACCCCGGCCGCGTCCATGCCGGGCAGCGCCGGACGCACCGGCCTGGCCCCCGTCGCGATCACCAGCTTGTCGAAACCGGTCCAGGACGTCTCGCCGGAGTCCCGGTCCAGGGCGCGCACCCGCTGCCCCGCGACATCGATCTCCGTCACCTCGGTGCGCATCCGCAGATCGATGGCGCGGGCCCGGTGCTCCTCGGGGCCGCGCGCGATCAGGTCGTCCCGCCGCTCGACGTCACCGCCGACCCAGTACGGGATGCCGCAGGCGGAGTACGAGGTGAAGTGGCCCCGCTCGAAGGCGGTGATGCTCAGCTCGTCCGGGCCCCTGAGCCGGCGCGCCTGGGACGCGGCGGACATGCCCGCCGCGTCACCGCCGATGACCACCAGTCGTTCCGCCGTCATGCCAGTCCCTTCGATACCCCGTCCGAAGGCCCACGCTACGGCGCCACGGCTCCCGGCGGCGCCGTGGCGCCCCCGGGACGTACTCACCCGCCGTCCGGCCCCGCCTTCCCGCCCCGGCGCCGCAGCAGCCGCCACAGGACCAGCGCGACGGCGGCCACGGCCAGGAACGGGGCCGCGGCGCCCAGCGCCATCGCGAGCCACTTGACCACCGTCACGAACACGTGCCAGCCACCGCTCAGGGCGTCCAGGAACCCCGGACCGTCCTTGTCGTCCGCGGCATCCGCCTTCCCGTGCGCCCTCGGCTCCGAGAGGTTGAGAGTGATCGTGGCCAGCGCGGTGCGGTCCTTCAGCGAGGCCTGCTCGGCCAGCATCGTTTCGAGCGCCGCCTGACGGCTGCTCAGCTCGCCCTCCAGCGCCACCACATCGGACAGCTCGTCGGCCCGGTCCATCAGCTTGCGTACCCGCGCCACACTCGTGCGCTGGCTCGCGATCCGGCTCTCCACGTCGACGACCTGGTCGGTGACGTCCTTGGCGGTCGACGTGCGGGAGAGCAGTTTGCCCGTACCCGAGAGCTCCCGCAGCACATTGTCGTACTCGCCCTGCGGAACCCGCAGCACCACGTGCGAGGAGGCCCGTGCGGCGTCGACCTGCTGGGTCTTCTCGTCAGCGATCAGACCACCGGCGGCTTCCGCCGTCACCCGTGCGGCTGCCGCGGCCTCCGGCGCGCTCTTCACCTCCACCGACAGCGAGGCGGTACGGATGACATGAGCGGCGGCCGACGGATTCGGCTTCCTCGCCGCCGCCGCCGAACCACCCGCGTCCTGCTTCGCGCCCCCGGCGGTGGAGCCCGCCTCGTTCTGCTGGGCCGGGGCTGCGGCCCGCTTGTCGGTGCTCGCCCCGGAGTCGTCGGCCGCGCCGCAGCCGCTCAACGCCAGCACCGCGGTGAGCAGTCCGGCGGCGAGAGCGGTGTGCGTGCGGCGGGCCGCCGGACGGCCCGGACGTCTGCCGGTACGAGTGGTTGGTGCTGCTTGCATAACTGTCCCCCCAGGACGGGTGATTGGTGGTGTCGGTTCGACGTACGGGGGGCCGCTCCGGGTTGCGCGATACCGGTTTCGAAGCGGTCACGGTCAGGACTCGGAAGAGGTTTGAGAGAGTGGGGGCATGCAGCGTTCAGCAAACCGCTCGGACAGGGCCACGGGACACGTCGTCGTCATCGGTGGCGGCATCGCCGGACTCGCGGCCGCCCACCGGCTTCTCGGCTCCGGGCTGCGGGTCACCCTCCTGGAGGCGACCGACCGGCTCGGCGGCAAACTCAGGACGGGCGAGGTCGCCGGCGCACAGGTCGACCTCGGCGCCGAATCGATGCTGGCCCGCCGCCCGGAGGCGGTCGGCCTGGCACGGGCCGTCGGCCTCGGCGACCGGCTCCAACCGCCCGCCACGGCCACCGCGTCCCTGTGGACGCGCGACGCACTGCGCCCCATGCCCAAGGGCCACGTGATGGGCGTACCTGGCGACCCGGCGGCGCTCGGTGAGGTGCTCTCGCCCGAGGGACTCGCCCGGATCGCCCAGGAGCGCGACCTCACCCCGACCGCGGTCGGTGACGACGTCGCGGTCGGCGCGTACGTGGCCGACCGGCTCGGCCGCGAGGTCGTCGACCGGCTGGTGGAGCCGCTGCTCGGCGGGGTGTACGCGGGCGACGCCTACCGGATCTCGATGCGCGCCGCCGTACCGCAGCTCTTCGAGGTCGCCCGGCAGGGCGGCTCACTCCTCGACGGCGTGACCCGCATCCAGGAACAGGCCGCGGCCCGGCAGCAGGACGGCCCGGTCTTCCAGGGCATCGAGGGCGGCATCGGCACCCTCCCGGACGCGGTCGCCGCCGCCGTACGCGCCGGAGGCGGCGAGATCCTCACCGAGACCCCGGTGCTCGGGCTGACCCGTACCGCCTCCGGCTGGGACGTGCGCACCGACACCCGGGTGATCGCCGCCGACGGCGTCGTCCTCGCCGCCCCGGCCTGGTCCGCCTCCACCCTGCTCGCCGCCGAGTCCCCGGCCGCCTCCGCCGAGCTCGCGGGCGTCGAGTACGCGTCGATGGCCCTGATCACCATGGCCTTCCGGCGCTCCGAGGTGACCGCCGCCGGAACGCTCGACGGACGCTCCGGCTTCCTGGTGCCCCCGGTCGACGGCCGCACCATCAAGGCCGCCACCTTCTCCAGCCAGAAGTGGCAGTGGGTCGCCGACGAGGCCCCCGGCCTGTTCCTCCTGCGGACCTCGGTCGGCCGGTACGGCGAGGAGGACCACCTGCACCGCGAGGACGGGGAACTCGTCGACGTCTCGCTGCGCGATCTCGCGGCGGCGACCGGACTGGCCGCCGAGCCCGTCGCCACCGAGGTCACCCGGTGGATCGGCGGGCTGCCCCAGTACCCCGTCGGACACCTCGGCCGGGTCGCCCGGATCCGCGAGGAGGTCGCCAAGCTGCCCGCGCTGCGGGTCTGCGGCGCGGTCTACGACGGGGTCGGCATCCCCGCCTGCATCGCGAGCGCCCACCGGGCCGCGGACGAGATCGTCCGCGACGTCGCCGGGGAGAGCGGTGCGGACACGGGGGACGGCGGCGCGGACACGGGGAAGATCGCGGGGGAGATCATCGCCACCCCCACCCTGGTTCAGGGCACAGGGAGCGAGGCGGGACAATAGCCGTATGAGCGCTCCTGAGACTGTGACATCAAGCAAGGGTCCCAACGCCGGCAAGAAGGCGAAGGACCTCAACGACGTCGTCCGCTACACGCTGTGGTCCGTCTTCAAGCTTCGCGACGTGCTGCCCGCCGACACGGACCGTGTCCTGTACTCCGACGAGGTCCAGGAGCTGTTCGACCAGCTCGCGGTCAAGGACGTCACCGTCCGCGGCACCTACGACGTCTCCGGGCTGCGCGCCGACGCCGACGTCATGATCTGGTGGCACGCCGAGACGGCGGAGGCCCTCCAGGAGGCGTACAACCTCTTCCGGCGCACCCGGCTGGGCAGGGGCCTCGACCCGGTGTGGTCGAACATGGCGCTGCACCGCCCCGCCGAGTTCAACAAGTCGCACGTCCCGGCGTTCCTCGCCGACGAGACGCCGCGCGACTTCATCAGCGTGTACCCCTTCGTGCGCTCCTACGACTGGTACCTGCTGCCCGACGAGGACCGTCGCCGGATGCTCGCGGACCACGGCAAGATGGCCCGCGGCTACCCCGACGTGCGCGCCAACACCGTCGCCTCCTTCTCCCTCGGCGACTACGAATGGGTGCTGGCCTTCGAGGCCGACGAACTGCACCGCATCGTCGACCTGATGCGTCATCTGCGGGCCTCCGAGGCGCGGATGCACGTCCGCGAGGAGGTCCCCTTCTTCACCGGCCGCCGCAAGTCGGTCGCAGACCTGGTGGCCGGGCTCGCGTAGCGAGCGGGTTCAGACCACCCCAACCCGGAAGATCAGACGGCGGGCACCGCGGCACTGTGTGCCGGCCGCCGTTCCAGCGACACCGGGTTCGGCTCCTGGTGCGGCGCGCAGCCTGCGCGCCGCACCGTTGTCGTTCTACGGGCCGGGGCACCGCTCATGAGCTGCTGCCGCAGCTCGACCCGGATGATCCGCAGCTGGACCCCGAGCCGCAGCTCGATCCGGAGCCGCAGCTCGATCCGGATGATCCGCAGCTGGACCCCGATCCGGAACCGCAGCCGGATCCGGATCCCGAACCGCACCCGTTCCCGCCACCTCCGCCGCTGTGCCCGGACGAACTGCCGCACCCGCCACCGCCCGGGGCCGTGCCGGCACACCACACCGTCGCCATGAGCAGCGCGTCGGAGGAGCCCGAGGAGTGGTGCGACGGCGTGGACGGCACGGACGGCACGGCCGGCCTCGTCCGGGACGCCGTGAGCAGATGCCTGCGCAGCTCGGGATCGGGCAGGGCCCGCGGCCCGAAGGCCGCCACCAGATGGGCCGGATCGGTCCGCGACGCGTTGGCGGTGCGGTATTCCGCGGCGGCTCTGCGGCCCGCCCTGGTGATCCGGGACCGGGCGCCGGCCGCGCAGACGAAGCCGATGACGGCCCCGGCGAGCAGCGCCGGGAACACCTTCGGGAAGAACGGGAAGGCCGATGCGGTGCCGTAGTCGTCCGCGAGGAACTGATGGATGGTCACGGCGACGGCGGCCGGGACTCCGAGCAGGCAGAGCAGCCCCTGCGCCATGCCCCAGCGGACTCGGGTCCGGTTCGCCCCGGGCGCGGCCAGCAGACCGCGCGACGCCAGCCCGTCGCCGATCTCCTGCACCGCGGCATGGCGCATCGTCGCGGCCCGCAGGGTGTGCAGCGCACCGCTCGGGGCCGCGGCCTGCTCCTGGAGCACGGCCCGCTCCACCGGGTCGTGGGCGACCGGCTGTTGGACCGCGACGATGCCGGGCCCGCCGACGACCAGCCGGCCGTCCGCCTGCATCGCGGCGAGTGCCGTGTCCACGACCCGGCCCGGCCCGCCGTTCAGGAAGGCCACCTCGGAGAGGTCGTGGACGGGGCCGCCCGGTCCGCGCCGGGCACGGCGGGCTGCCGTGATCAGCAGCGTCGAGGAGAGCGCGACGGCGATGGTCAGCGCCAGGGCCAGAGTGTTCATCCCGGTCACCTTCCCGCGAGTACGGACCGGGCCGCACGCGCCAGCCGGGTGGTGCGGCGCGGCGGACGCGGGGCGGCCCGGTCCTGCCACCAGTGGGTCAGCCGGCGGCGGGCCGCGCTGTCCTCGGGCCGGCCCGCGACGAGCAGCTGCTCGGCGAAGTCCAGTGCGTCGCGCCGGTAACCGGCGGACATCGGGCGGGCCTTGGCATAGGCGAGGAACGCTCCCCGGTAGGCCTGCCCCAGGATCTCCGGGAGCTCGGGTGCCACCTTGGCGACGACATCGGCGCGCTTGGCGGCCAGCGCCCGGCTCTGGACGCCGAGCCGGCGGTGGTCGAAGCCCTCCGGGACGGGGGTGCCGGCGACCAGGGCGGAGAGCAGCGAGGTCTGCGCCACCGAGACATGGTCCCGGACGGTGTCGGTGGCCACCGGTCCTCCGGGGCGCCCGGCGCCCGCCGGCGAGCCGGTGCGCGGGGACGCTTCCCGGGGCACCGGCCGCACCCTGCCCCGGCCCGCGTCGAGCGTGGCGCGGATCGCGTCCAGTTCGCCCGCGAGCTCGGCGGCCGGCGGGAAGTCGTCGTCACGCTCCAGCAGGACCCCGGGCGGGCTGACCCGGGAGCGCAGCTCGGCCAGGACGGCGAGGACCGGCTCGGTGACCGGGTGGGCGTGTGTGTCGTGCCAGACGCCGTCCTTCTCGACGCCGCCCGCCACATGCACGTACGCGATGGCCTCCACCGGCAGCTCGTCGAGGGCCCCGGCCGGGTCCTCGTCCCGGTTGACGTGGTTGGTGTGCAGGTTGGCCACGTCGATGAGCAGCCGGACCCCGGTGCGCTCGACCAGCTCGGCCAGGAACTGCCCCTCGGTCAGCTCCTCGTCCGGCCAGGAGATCAGCGCCGCGATGTTCTCCAGGGCCAGCGGCACCGGGAGCGAGTCCTGCGCGATCCGCACGTTCTCGCACAGCACGTCCAGCGCGGCCCAGGTGCGCGGTACGGGCAGCAGGTGCCCCGCCTCCAGCGCGGGCGACGCGGTGCGCGTCCCTCCCGCCCGTACGAACGCGATGTGCTCGCTCACCAGTGGCGTGCCCAGCAGCTCGGCCCGTGCCGCGAGGCCGGCGAGCCGGTCCGGGTCGGGGCGGTCGGCTCCGCCGAGCCCGAGCGAGACGCCGTGCGGCACCACGGTGACGCCTCGCTCCCTCAGCCGCGTGAGCGAGGCGGGCAGGTGGTCGGCGCACAGGTTCTCCGCGACCGCCTCCACCCAGTCGATCCCCGGCAGTGCCTCCACCGCGTCGGCGATCTCCGGCCGCCAGCCGATACCGATACCCAGCTTCATCGAGTCCCCCTCGTCCACTCCGTGCAGGGGTCATGGCCCCGGCACACGGCGGTGAATCCGAAGAGGGGGACGTTCAGAGGTTGATTTGAGGTTCCCGACAGGGGCAGGGGCAGGGGCAGGTCACCGGGCGCCGTGCGAGGCGGTGCGGTCAGCGCACAAGGCTCTGTCCACGACACTCTCGACACGCTTCATGGCTGTCGGATCGGCCGGCTGGATGGTCACCGCGACATTGGCGGCCCGGCCGTCGGCGGTGACCCCGCCCCGGGTCTCGTACCCCGGGAAGCTGCCGCCGTGACCCCAGGAGACCCCGCCGCACGACAGCGGCATGCGCACGAGCCCGAGTCCGTAGCGGGCGCCGGAGCCGAAGTATTCGGCGGGGACGGTGGTGCGCATCCGGGTGAGCTGGGCCGCCGGGAGGAGGCGGCCGGCCAGGAGCGCGGTGAAGAACCGGTTGAGGTCGGAGTCGGTGGAGATCATCTGACCTGCCGCCCAGGCCCAGGAGGGGTCCATCTCCGTGACGTCGCTCAGGGGCGCGGCTGCCGATTCCCTGTCGTAGCCCTTTGGGTGGGGTTCCCGGATGGTTGTGTCACCGCGGGCGGGGAAGTAGGTGTGGCGCAGCCCGATGCGTGTGATGACGCGCCGGTCCAGCTCCTCGGCGAGGGGCCGGCCGGTGACCTTCTGGACGATCAGGCCGGCCAGCACGTAGTTCGTGTTGCTGTACTCCCACTTCGTCCCGGGCGCGAAGTGCGCCTCGTGCCGGAGCGCGATGTCGACGAGCTCGCGGGGTTCGAAGTCCCGTGGCTGGAGGTCGTATTCGGTGTAGTTGGGAAGTCCGCTGGTGTGCTGCAGGAGTTGACGGACGGTGATGCGGCGTCCGTCGATCCCCTCCCCGCGCACCAGGCCGGGCAGATACGTGTCGACCGGGGCGTCGAGGCGGATCCTCCCCTCACCGACCAGTTGCAGCACGACCACGGAGGTGAACACCTTGGTGTTGCTGCCGATCCGCACCTGCCCGTCGTCGGGCACCTTCGAGCCGGTGGCCAGGTCGCCGACTCCCGCTGTGTAGGTACGGGTGCGGCCCTGGCGGTCCTTGACGCTCGCCATGGCGGCGGGTATGCCGTCCGCGCGCACCAGCGCGTCCAGCCCCTGCTGGACGGTGACCGGCCGGGCGGTGGCGGAGGCCGCGGGCGGCACCAGGAGACCCATCGTCATGACGCCCACGGTCAGCGCGGCGGCGGCGGCCGGCACGGCTCTGCTCCGACCGCCCCGCTGCCGCCGGGAGGAACGAGACCTTTTCCATGCCTGCGTACGCACGAGCCGACTCCTACGGAATCTTGGGGAAACCAGCGCTATTTGCCGGGCCCAGCATTTCCGTTCGAGGTCGCACGGCGCGATCCTGCTGGCCGCCCGCTCCGGATGGGGCTAACCCCCGGTGCCGCTCAGCCGATGGAGAACGGGACGGGGACGGGGGCGGAACACGCCCTACGGCCGTCGCAGGGGCGGAAGGGAGCCGACACGGTGGGCGCCCTCGGCCACCACGGTCTTCCCCGGGGCGATCTCGGTGAATCCGGCATCCTCCACCACCGGCAGTCCGCTCACCGTGAGTTCCCGCCAGCGGTCCGCCCCCGCGGTGGCGACGGAGAGCGGGAAACCCGCCTCGCGCCATGCCGCGCGCTCCGGCTCCGACAGCTCCCACCAGGCGAGCTGTGCCCCGTGCCCGACCTGTGCCATCTCCTTGCCCGCGGACATGCCGAGCTCCGGGTTCAGCCAGAGGACGGGGCCGGCGGGGTCGGGCGCGGCAGGCGGCTCGGGGTCGTCCAGCTCGGTCCCCGAGACCTGGAGCTTGGCCAGCTCCTTGGGCCAGCCGTCCAGAGGCACCGGCGGGAAGACCCGCACCTCGGCGCTCTCGCCCGTGACCGTGATCCCGGGCAGTGCGCAGGCCTTGCGCCACTCCGCGCCGCGCGCCCGCCGCACCACCTTGCGGATCCGGGCGTCCTGCCAGTCCCGCATCGCCTGCGCCCACTCGCCCTCGCCGAGCGACCGCTCGTCGGAGAGGATCACCAGCACCGCGCGGGCGGCCGTGCGCAGCGCGTCGGTGCGGGCCGGGGGCGCCGCCTTCTCGATGTGGACCACCAGCGGGAGTACGTACTGCTGCGCTTCGTCCCGGTTCGTCCGCTCGGGACGGAAGGGGCTGTCCGCAGGCAGGCCGGCGGTCTCGGACGGGGGCGCGGGGGTGTCGTTGCTGCTCACCCGTCCAGTCTGCCAGCCGCCGGGAAACCGGCTCTTGGCGGAATGAGTCCCTCCGGGTGAGGATGCACCGCATGAAGAGCGATCTATTCTCCAGTGAGCACATGGCGGAGCAGGCAACCGCCCCCGGGATGACCCTGCAGAACGCCAAATCGATCAAGTACGCGGTCAGCGGCGAGATGCACGCACGCCAGGGCTCGATGATCGCCTTCCGGGGCGATCTCCAGTTCGAGCGCAAGGGCCAGGGGCTCGGCGGACTGCTCAAGCGCGCCGTCACCGGGGAGGGCCTGCCGCTGATGGCGGTGCGCGGCCAGGGCGAGGCGTGGTTCGCGCACGAGGCGGCCAACTGCTTCATCGTGGAGATGGAGCAGGGTGACGTCCTCACCATCAACGGCCGTAACGTCCTGTGCTTCGACCCCACGCTCGCCTACGAGATCAAGACCGTGAAGGGCGCCGGGATGACCGGCGGCGGCCTCTTCAACAGCGTTTTCACCGGGTACGGGAAGCTCGGCCTGATGTGCGAGGGGAATCCCATCGTGATCCCCGTCACGCCGCAGCAGCCGGTGTGCGTCGACACGGACGCGGTCGTCGGCTGGAGCGCCCACCTCACCACGTCGCTGCACCGCTCGCAGAGTGTCGGCTCGATGCTCCGCGGCGGTTCGGGCGAGGCCGTCCAACTGCGGCTGGACGGCGAGGGGTTCGTGATCGTACGTCCCAGCGAGGTCAAGCCCGAGAAGGCGTCCGCCAACTGAGTACGGACGTCCTGCGACTGCGGGGAGCGGGCCGGCGGTACGGCCTCGCGGCCTCCCCCGTGGGGAGGCCGTTTGGTTCGCTCACCGGGACGGTCCAGGTGCCGGTCCTCCCGTTCGTCGGCGCCGCGGCCGTCGCGGTCGCCCGCAAGCTCACTTCCGTACGCGGCTGAGTAGGCTCGTACCCATGGATCAGGGTGCGCACGAAGGTGTGAACGAGAGCGCGGACGCCTCGTACTGCGAGGCGCCGGCCGTGTACGCGGCGGCCGGCGGGCCCCCGTTCGCGGAGTGCGTGCTGTGCCGGAAGCCGACCGAGTACCCCGAGTCGGTCAAGGGGGTCACGCTCTGCCCGGTCTGCGAGTGGCAGGAGGCCCAGCGCTCGGCCTGCTCGGGCTGACGCGGCGGGCCCGAGCGATGCTCAACCGGGCATCAGGTCGGACACCTTCACGAAGCGGTAGCCGCGCTTCCGTAGCTCCGGCACCACCTGGCCGACGGCCTGGCCGGTGACCGGCGCAGCGCTGCGGGTGCAGTGCATGACGACCAGCGAACCGGGCTTCACCCCGTCGAGCGTCTGCTCCGCCACCGCGTCCGCGTCCGTCGCGAAGGCGTCGCCGCTGACGACGTCCCACTGCACCGCCGTCACCTTCTCCGCCCCGAGCGCGCGCAGCGAGGCGTCGTCGTAGCAGCCGCCGGGGAAGCGGAAGTAGGGCACCACGTTGCGGGCGCCGGTCTTCCGGATCGCGCCGAAGGCCCGCTTCACCTCGCCGCCGATCGCTTCCTTCCCCAGGGTCGGCAGCCCGTAGCAGGGCGAGGTGAAGGCGTAGTGGCTGTACGAGTGGTTGGCGATCTCGAAGAGCGGGTCGGTGCCGATGGAGCGGGCCTGCGACGGGTACTCCTCGGCCCACCTGCCGGTCATGAAGACCGTCGCGGGCACCTTCAGCCGGCGCAGCAGGGCGATCAGCTCCGGGTTGTCGAAGTGCTCGCCCTGGGCCGCGCGCGGCCCCTCGTCGGCCGTCATGTCGGCGTCGAAGGTGAGCGCGACGACCTTGTCGGGGCTCTTCGGACCGCGTGTGAGGACGCGTGCCAGGCCGTCGGGGCCCGGGGCCATGTTGGGCGGCCTGCTCGCGGCGGGGGATGCGCTCGACGCGGCTCGGGAGGGAGTCGCCGAGGCGGCCGCCGGTCTGTCACCGGGGGAGCGCTCGGAGCCATCCGTGCCACCGGAGGCCCCGGAGCTTCCGCAGGCGGCGAGGGCTCCTCCGATTACCGCGCCCAGAACGGTCAGGGTCATCGTTTTCCGCACAGAAGTTGTCATTGGCGGAAAGTAACTGATCAATCGTCACCGGTTGCCCTGCGGCGCTCCTGCGCCGTGCAGCGGCCCCCCGGACGGCGGGTGGACGCGTCCACCCGCCGTCCGGGGCAGCGGCTCAGGCGAGCGACGCGGTGAGCGTGATCGTCGTGCCCGTCAGAGCCTGGCTGACCGGGCAGTTCGCCTTCGCGTCCTCGGCCGCCTTGACGAAGCCCGCCTCGTCGAGACCGGGCACCTCGCCCTCGACGGTGAGGTGGATGCCGGTGATACCGGTACCCGGCTGGAAGGTGACCTCGGCCTGGGTGTTCAGCCGGGTGGGCGGGGTGCCGGCCGTGGCCAGACCGTTGGACAGTGCCATCGAGAAGCAGCTGGAGTGGGCCGCGGCGATGAGCTCCTCCGGGCTGGTCTTGCCGTTCGCCTTCTCCGCACGGGACGGCCAGGAGACCGGGTACTCCCCGATCCCCGAGGAATCGAGGGTGACGACGCCCTTGCCCTCGATCAGGTTGCCTTCCCAGACCGTGTGCGCCTGACGCGTGGTAGCCATGCTGGATCCCTTCAAACGGAATGCGCGGTTGTACGGGAGCGGCGGGGCACTCCGTCGTGCCTCGCCGGTGTCACGCCCCCGAACCTACTGCGCCACCAGTCCCTTTGCGTCGCGCGCCAGTGCCGTCAGCCGGGAGATTGCCCGGAAGTACTTCTTCCGGTACCCGCCGTTCAGCATCTCCTCGCTGAACAGCCGGTCGAACGGCAGCCCGGAGGCGAGTACCGGGACCTCGCGGTCGTACAGCCGGTCCGCGAGCACCACGAGCCGCAGCGCGGTCGACTGGTCGGGCACGGGCCGCACCTCGGTGAGGCACACGGCCCGCAGACCGTCCGTCAGCGCGCCGTACCGGCTCGGATGGACGCGGGCCAGATGGTCGAGCAGCGCGGGGAAGTCGTCCAGGCTGGCGCCCTCGGTCGTGTACGCGGCCCTGGTGACCTGCTCCTCGGAGAACGGCGGCGGAGCCTCGGGCAGACCGCGGTGCCGGTAGTCCTCGCCGTCGATGCGCAACGGGCGGAAGTGCGAGGAAAGCCCCTGGATCTCCCGCAGGAAGTCGGCCGAGGCGAACCGGCCCTCGCCGAGCTTGCCCGGCAGCGTGTTGGAGGTCGCGGCGAGCGCCACCCCCGCCTCGACCAGCCGGCTCAGCAGCGAGGAGACCAGCACCGTGTCGCCCGGGTCGTCGAGCTCGAACTCGTCGATGCACAGCAGCCGGTGCCCGCTCAGCGTCTGCACGGTCTGCTGGAAGCCGAGCGCACCCACCAGGTTTGTCAGCTCGACGAAGGTCCCGAAGGCCTTCAGGGAGGGCGCGGCGGGCGTGGCGTGCCAGAGCGAGGCGAGCAGATGGGTCTTGCCGACCCCGTAGCCGCCGTCGAGGTAGACCCCGCGCGGCGCGCGGGGCGGCTCGGCCTTCTTGCCGAACCACTTGCGCTTCCGCTCTCCGCTGGCGTGCGCCCCGCCGAGCCCGGCGGCGAAGTCCGCGAGGACCTTGACCGCCTCGATCTGGCTCGGCTGGTTCGGGTCGGGGACGTACGTATCGAAGCGCACCGAGTCGAAGCGCGGCGGCGGCACCATCTCGGCGACCAGCCGGTCGGCGGGGACGCGCGGTTCGAGGGCGCACAGGGACAGCGGGGCCGTTTCGGCTATGGGGCCGGGCCCCGGCACGGCGGTGAAGGACGACACAACTCCCCAGCTTAGGCCGTGCCAGACTGCGGAACATGCGACGCCTGTTCCCTGTGACCGACCTGACAGCGGCCGACGACCGAGGTGAGTGGAGCCTCGACGCTCTCGCCGACGCCTACGCCTACCCCGACACGGACGGCTCCTGGCTGCGCGCCAACATGGTGTCGACGCTCGACGGGGCCGCCCAGCACGACGGCCGCTCGCAGCCGATCTCCTGCGCGAGCGACATGCGGATCTTCGGCACCCTGCGGGGGCTCGCGGACGTGGTGATCGCGGGCGCGCAGACGGTACGGCTGGAGGGGTACCGGCCCGCCCGCGCCCGGGAGGCCTTCGCGGACCGGCGGGCGGCGGCCGGCCAGGGGCCCGCCCCGGCGGTCGCCGTGGTGAGCGGCAGCCTGGACCTGGACTTCTCGCTGCCGCTCTTCGTCTCGCCGCTGGTCCCGACGCTCGTGCTGACCGGCGCCGGCGCGCCCCCGGACCGCCTCGCGGCGGCCCGCGCGGCGGGTGCGGAGGTGGTGATCGCGGGGGAGGGGTCCCGCGTGGACCCCGCCAGAGTTGTACGGGAGCTGGCCGACCGGGGTCTCAAGCGGCTGCTGACGGAGGGCGGGCCCAGACTGCTCGGTCAGTTCGTGGCGGCGGGGGTGCTGGACGAGATGTGTCTGACGCTGGCGCCGATGCTGACCGCCGGGGACGCGCAGCGGATCGCGGGCGGCCCGTCGGTGGCGGTGCCGGAACGATTCGCCCTGGCGGCGGTGCTGGAAGAGGCCGGGTTTCTCTTCTCTCGATACCGTCGAATCTGACAATCAGCGGAATATACCGTTCCGGTTAGCGTTCGGTGGGCAGAATGGGACGCGGACCCCGTGCGAGCACGGGGAAGGATGGTTTCAGCAGTGGCCGGCGACGGTCACTGAAGCAGAAGGGCGCCTGTGGTGTTCACCAGCGTTTTGATGATCGAGAAGCCCCTCACTTCCGAGGACGTCGAGTTCGTCACCACCCTGCACGGGGAGGAGCAGATCTCCTTCGTCGTGCTGATGCAGCCACGTGGCGACCAGGCGGATGTGCTGTTGCGGGCCATCGACGACCTGGCGATGGGCGAACTGAAGGAAGCGGCCCGCGAGAGCGAGGAACCGGAGGGCAAGAACGCCAGAGCCTCCGCCGAACTCGCGCTCGAAGTGTCCCTGGAGGCCCTGCGGCAGTCGGGCTCCGAGGCCATCGGGCAGGTGATCGAGACCCACCCCCTGGACAAGCTCACGTCCGTGGTCCAGGAGTCGGACGCGGACGAGGTCATCGTGCTGACCGCGCCGCACTACGTCGAGGAGTTCTTCCACCGCGACTGGGCGTCCCGGGCCCGGCACAAGGTCGGCGTACCGGTGCTCAAGCTCTTCGCGCACAGCGAATAGGCTGGGAGGCCTCACCCGTACCGACCCTGGGAGACACACGCATGGCACCCGGTATTCCTGCCGCCATGGAACGGCCGCACTTCATCGGCATCGGCGGCGCCGGAATGTCGGGCATCGCGAAGATCCTCACCAGGCGCGGCGCGAAGGTCGCGGGCAGCGACTCCAAGGAGTCCGCGACCGCCGAGGCCCTGCGCACGCTGGGGGCAACCGTCCGCATCGGGCACGCCGCCGGGCATCTGGCGGACGACGCCACCTGTGTCGTCGTCTCCAGTGCCATCCGCGCCGACAACCCGGAGCTGGTGCGCGCCGGTGATCTCTCGATCCCCGTCGTGCACCGCTCCGACGCGCTCGCCTCGCTGATGGAGGGGCTGCGGGCCATCGCCGTCGCGGGCACCCACGGCAAGACGACCACCACGTCGATGCTGGCCGTCGCCCTGACCGAGCTGGGCCTCGACCCCTCGTACGCGATCGGCGGCGACCTGGCCGGGCCCGGTACCAACGCCGCGCACGGCGAGGGCGCGATCTTCGTCGCCGAGGCGGACGAGAGCGACCGCAGCTTCCAGAAGTACGACCCCGAGGTCGCGATCGTCCTCAACGTCGAGCTGGACCACCACGCGAACTACGCCTCGATGGACGAGATCTACGAATCCTTCGAGACCTTCGTCGGCAAGGTCGTCCCCGACGGCACCCTGGTCGTCTCCGCCGACCAGGCCGGCGCCGTCGAGCTGACCCGCCGGGTGCGCGACCGGTCCGCGCTGAAGGTCGTCACCTACGGCGAGGCCCTGAGCGCCGACGTACGCGTCCACAAGATCACCCAGCGCGGCCTGACCAGCGAGGTCACGGTCGTCCTCAACGGGAAGTACCTCACCTTCACCGTCTCCGTCCCCGGCCGCCACTACGCGCTCAACGCGGTCGCCGCCCTCGCCGCCGGCGTCGCCCTCGGCATCCCGGCGCACAACCTGGCCTCGGCCCTCGGCAAGTACACCGGGGTCAAGCGCCGCCTCCAGCTCAAGGGCGAGGCGGCCGGCGTCCAGGTCATCGACAGCTACGCGCACCACCCCACCGAGATGACGGCCGACCTCGAAGCGATGCGCGGCGCCGCCTCCGACGCCCGCCTCCTGGTCGTCTTCCAGCCCCACCTCTTCTCCCGCACCCAGGAACTCGGCACCGAGATGGGCCAGGCCCTCGCGCTGGCCGACGCCTCCGTGGTGCTGGACATCTACCCGGCCCGCGAGGACCCGATCCCCGGCATCACCAGCACCCTGATCATCGACGCCGCGCGGGCCGCCGGCGCCGATGTCACCGCCGTCCACGACAAGGCGGCGGTGCCCGAGGTCATCGCGGGAATGGCGAAGCCCGGCGATCTCGTTCTCACCATGGGAGCGGGCGACGTCACGGACCTCGGCCCGCAGATCCTGGACCACCTGTCGAGCTGAGGGAGCCACCGTGCCGTACGACATCGACAAGCCGGACGAGGAGTGGCGGGCGGAACTGTCCCCCGCCGAGTACGCGGTGCTGCGCCAGGCCGGCACCGAGCCCGCCTTCGTCGGCGAGTACACCGACACCAGGACGACGGGCGTCTACTCCTGCCGCGCCTGCGACGCGGAGCTGTTCCGCTCCGACACCAAATTCGAGTCCCACTGCGGCTGGCCGTCCTTCTACGACCCGAAGGACACCGACGCGGTCGAACTCGTCCAGGACCGCGCCCACGGCATGGTCCGCACCGAGGTCCGCTGCGCCCGCTGCGGATCGCACCTGGGCCACGTCTTCGAGGGCGAGGGCTACCCGACCCCGACGGACCAGCGGTACTGCATCAACTCGATCTCACTGCGGCTGACCCCCGACGCCTGACGCCGGGGCCCCGCCACGAGGAGGACTGACGCGACGCGTCAGTCCTCCTCCGGCGTCTCGGGCTTCAGCAGCGGGTGCACCACACCGGGGAAGACCCGGGCCCGCACGACCTCCTCGGCCGAACCGCCCTGGATCACCGTCTCCGCCACGCCCCAGGGGCGCCCCGGCAGCTCGACGAGCAGCGTGTACGAGGCCGGGCAGCCGGTGCACTCGTACCGGTCGACCCAGGTCTCCACCTCCGTGGCGCTTCCCGGGTACCGCGCCACGTGCCGGTGCCGGGCGTGACATCGCTCACACGTCTCGCCGGGCTCGCACGTACCGCCGCACGGGCACGGCAGGTCGAAGGACTCGGCGGGGCGCCAGCGCTGGACGAGGACGGCCTCACGCGTGGCGCCCATGTCCTTCATCGCCTTGAGATTGCGGGCGGCCACGTTGTACGACTCACCGGTCGCGGCCATCCGGTCCCGGATCACGTCCTTGCGCCCGCGGTTCGTCGTCATCTTGTTCCTCCTGGGGTTCACGCAGCCCGCCAGGAGGCCCACGAGATCGGTAAGCACCAAGGTACCCGGCGGCGCGCACGACCCGCGACACACGCGGGCGCGGAACGGGGCGCGGGTGCCGGTTCAGCCCCGCCGGACGCGGCCCGCGAGCCGCCTGCCCAGCCGGCCCAGGGTGCCCTGGCTCCGGCGGTTCCAGTCCCGGAAGGCCTCCGCCCGGCCGCTGCTGCCGGAGCGCCCGACGGCCTCCTCGACGGCCGCCACCCCCTCGGCGGACAGCGCGCGCACCGCGGGGCGCAGCACCTCCTCCAGCAGGGCGGCGGTGGTCCGGCTCCACTCCGCCCCCGCGTGCGGGTGGGCCGTCCACACGGCGAAGCAGCCGGCCGCGTAGCCGGGGTCGGCCGCCAGCCCGGCCCCCACGTCGGCGCCGTGCGCGGCCCGGTCGTACGCGGCGATGAGATCCGCGTCGCCGCTGTGCGCGAGGGCGTACAGCTCGGCCTCCGGCCCGTCCGGGGCGAGCAGCCGGGCGGCCAGGGCGCCGTACGCGTGGCCGAGCACCCCCGGCTCCACCGGCTCCGCGCCCGGCCGCAGCGCGCGGACCCGCTCCGCCCAGTCCGGCTCCGCGGACCCGGACCGCAGCTCGCGGGCGAACTCCAGAAGGAGCAGGGCCCCGCGCGCCCGGCCCACGATCTCCTGCGGGAAGCCGCGCAGCAGGTCGTGGGCGAGCTCGGGCGCCTCCTCGTCGTCGGCGGGGGCGTTCAGCGCCGCGGCGACCAGGTGCGACCAGGTCCCGGCCGTCCGGTGCGTGTCCGATGTCGCGGTGTCCAGCAGCAGCCGGGCCTCACTCACCGTGGGAGCGCTCTCCTCCCACACCAGTCCCACCGCCGTCCGCAGCACCAGCGGCTCCGCGAACGGCGACATCCCGGCGGCCCGCAGCACCCGCTGCACCGCGCCCACCCGGTCGGCGCCGCAGCCCGCCTTGGCCTCGGGCGCCTCCGCGCACATCCGCAGGTGCGGCAGCAGCTGCGTGCCGGTGAACGGCAGCGCCACCCGGCCGAGCAGCCGTTCCGCCCCGGCGGGGTCCTCCGGCGCGATCCGGTCCAGTGCGCCGAGCAGCGCCGTACGGACGTCGAACTGCTCGTCCATCAGCTCCAGCAGCGCGGGCGCCCAGCCCGGTGTGTCCTGCGGGTCCGCGAGGAGGGCGGGCGCCAGCCGGTGTACGACGCCGGGCAGCAGTTCCGAGCAGTCCATGCCGAGCAGCCGGGCCACTCGCAGCAACTGCACGGTCCGGGCCACGTCCAGCCCGACCCCCGCGCCGCTCAGCTCGGTCAGGATCTCCGGGCCCAGCACGGTGGCGACGGCCGCGCCCTCCGGACCGCTGAAGGCCGTGCGGCCGGGCAGCTCCACGGAGCCGTTCCCGCCGCGAACCGCCTCCGTCACCAGCATCGCTGCCAGCGGGGCGGTGGTCGCCGCGGGGGAGCGGCCGTCCAGTGCGGCGAACAGCCGCCCCGCGGCGTCGAATTCGGCCCCGGTGCGGTCGTCGACCCCCGCCGCGGTCAGCGCGTCGACCAGTTGCCGGGTGCGCTTCGCGGTCAGTGCGTAGGGCCGCTCGGCGGCCCAGCCGGCGGCGGCGGCCCGCTCGTTCGGCCCCAGCGCGATGCCCGCGCACAGGGCGGTCACCGCCACCGGGCCTGCGGCGAACGGCTCGCCGGGCAGCTCGGCCGCCTCCCGGAACAGCTCCGGCGTACGGCTCCGCCAGATCCGGGCCGCGGTCACGGCCCAGGCGTCGTCCACCGTCCCTTCCGGGCGCGGACCGGTGCAGGTGTGCACCCGGAACCCGGGACCGGACAGCTCGTGCGTGTCCTGCGGCAGCACACCGACGACGGCCTGCGGGGCCCGGTGCGGGTGGCGGGCGTACGTGGTGAAGGTCAGCCGCTCCGCGCTCTCCTGGGGCAGTACGGCCGCGGCCAGCGCGAGCCACCGGGCCACATCCGCGCTCTGCCGCTCGACGAGCACGACCTTCAGCGGCTCGGCGGTCTCGCTCAGCCGGCGCAGATCGGCCAGGACGCCCGCGAGCCAGGGACCGCGGGAGACCGCGAAGTCGTTGAGCCCCTCGCGTTCACCGGTGCGTCCCGTGGCGACGGAGAGCATGGTGACCGGATCGACCGCCGGCACCCGGTCCGGTGTCGCGGCGGACCAGCGGGCCGACCGGCACGCGGTGATCGGGAGCATTCCACCCGGCAGCCGGGTGCCGGCGGGGAGGTGGACCGCATGGGCGTGGAAGCGCAGCGAGGACAGCTGCGCGGTGCGGACCGGCACGGTACGGGCCAGCAGATGGCTTCCGTCGGACAGGACACTGAAGCTGAACGATTCGGGGAGTGCGCGCAGCGCGTTGTCCGTGACCTGCCGAGGGGTGCCGGCCGGTGGCTCGTACGCCAGGAGCGGGCCGGCCTCGGTCAGCGCCGACGCGGGTATCGCCGCGTCAACCGCACTGAAACGGGCGGGTATCTCCGCGTCCTCGCCGCTCTCCGGTCCGTCCCCGGCCGTTGCGGAGGTGTAGTGCAACTGCGCGAGGCTCATGCGTTGGCTCTCTTCGTCCCTGCCATGAATGTCCCCTGCCACCCGCACCCGCCGTCCCGTGGTGGCAGAGCCGACCCGGCAGAGCGACGACCCCGGCGGGGAGAGTTCCGCAGTCGCTGGGGCGACGCTATCAAGGACCCGCGTGCCCTTGCCGGGAACGCGGCGGGCGGCTCCGTCCGCGGGTACGGAAAGTGATCCCCGTATGCCCGGACCGGTCGAGCCAGGCGCGTACCAGGGGCGCACAGGGGGCGTACAGAGACGAGCTGGCGGCGCCGGCGAAAGGCACAGCCCTCGTGTGTCCTGAACGGAAAGGGCTGCTGGTGTAGGTCGGTAGCAACTGGATGATGCTGCACAGATGATGAGGGTTTTGGCCTCTCGGAGTCGCCCCCGCGGAGGGAGACTCCAAACCGCCTCCTGCTGCGTTGGCTGAAGACCGTCGTGGTGAGCGTCGGAGGAAAAAGGCGTTCTTGAAAGGACGTCAGGTGGGGATCGGGAAGGCGAGCGAGAGCGAACCACTGCTGATGCGTCGAAATGCTTGGACGACATCGAAACCGGGGCTTGAAGGCTCCCCGGGATGAGTCTGGCGGGTGTCCGCTTCCT
>NZ_JBFAJY010000045.1:0-69245 GCF_040655445.1 Streptomyces sp. NPDC050423 | reverse complement strand
CAGGCCGAGACGCGCGACTATCCGGAGCCGCTGCGCACGGCCCTCGCCGACGCGGCCTGGGAGGCGGAGTTCTCGGTGGCGGGTACCGGCCCTCTGCCGTGTCACGTCCGGTGCTACTCGGTCTTGATGGCCGTGAGCATGTTGAGCCTGGCGGCGCTGCGGGCCGGCCACATCGCGGCCAGCACCCCCACCAGCCCGGCCAGCAGCAGGAAGAGCGCGATCCGGCCCCACGGCACGACCAGGGCGTACTGCGGGATCTCGGACGACGCGGCCTGGCCGATCGCCCAGCCGAGGAACAGGCCGAGCCCGATGCCGACCAGCGCGCCGAACAGGGAGATGACCACGGCCTCCAGCCGGATCATGCGCTTGACCTTGCGCCGGTCCAGGCCGATCGCCCGCAGCATGCCGATCTCCTGCTGGCGTTCGAAGACCGACATGGCCAGGGTGTTGACGACCCCGAGCACCGCGATGATCAGGGCCATCGCCAGGAGCCCGTACATGATGTTCATCATCAGGTTGATGGAGCCGCCGAACATGTCCCGGATGTCCTGGCGGTCCATGATGCTCATGCCGGGGTTGTCACCCAGCGCGCTCACCACGGACTGCTCGTTGGCCGCACTCGCGCCGCCGTCCGTCTTCACCCAGATCTCGCGGATGTCCGCACGCTCCTCGTGCGGGGCCACCTTCTCGCGGGGGATCAGGGCCTGCGAGAGGAACTCGTTGTCCTTGTAGAGCGCGCCGACCTTCAGGTTCTCCTTCTTCTCGTCCTCGTAGGTGACCGGGAGGCTGTCCCCGGTCTTCCAGCCGTTCGACTTCGCGGTCTTCTCCGAGACGGCGATCTCGCCGCGGCCCAGGGAGTCCATCGAGCCCGAGAGGGTGTCGACGTTGAGGACCTTCTGCACATCGCCGGGCGCCACGCCGGACGCCGAGAGACCGGCCTTGCCGACCGTCAGCCAGACGGCCTGCTGGGGCGAGACCGCGGTGACGCCGTCGGCCTTCTTCAGGGCGGTGAGCGCCGACTCGTCGAGCGAGTCCCCGCTCGCCATCGACACCATGTAGTCGGCCTTGATGTTGTCCGTCGTCATCCGGTCGACCGCCTGGCCGAGGGTGACGCCGAGGACCGAGATGCCGGTGACGAGGGTGAGACCGATCGCCAGGGCGGAGGCGGTGGCACCGGTGCGCCGCGGGTTGCGGACCGCGTTCTGCGCGGCGAGCTTGCCGGAGACCCCGAACAGCCGCGTGAGCAACGGGCGGACCAGTGCGATCACCGGGCGGGACAGCAGCGGGATGAGGATGATGATGCCGATCAGTGCCAGGAAGGCACCGGCCGCGATGACGGCCTGGGCCGTGTTCCCGGACTGCGCCGCACCGGCCACGATCGCCGTCGCGCCGAGCAGGGTGATGACCGCGCCGATCGAGTTGCGCACCACCAGGGACCTCACGGTGGCCGCGGAGTACATGCTGTTCATCGCCGCGACCGGCGGGATCTTCGCGGCCCGGCGGGCGGGCAGCCAGGCGGCCAGCACGGTGATCAGGACGCCGACACCGAAGGCGGCGGCGACGGTGCCCGGGGAGACCACCAGCGGACCGGCCGGGATCTTGCCGCCGATCAGGCTCATCGCGGAGCGCAGCCCGGTGGCGAGACCGAGGCCCAGCGCGAATCCGATGACGGACGCGATCAGACCGACCACGGCGGCTTCGAGCAGCACCGAGCGCTTGACCTGGCGGCGCGAGGCGCCGATGGCGCGCATGAGCGCCAGTTCCCTGGTGCGCTGGGCGACCAGCATGGTGAAGGTGTTGGCGATCAGGAAGATGCCGACGAAGAGGGCGATGCCCGCGAAGCCGAGCAGCAGCTTGTTCAGGCTGCTCATGCTGGACTCGATCTGCTTGGCCTGCTCATCGGCGCGCGCCTTGCCGGTCTTGGCCTCGGCGTCCTTGGGCAGCAGCGGCTTCACCGCCGCCAGCAGCTGCTGGTCGGAGGCACCGGCCTCGGCGGTGACGGAGACGTCCTGGAACCGGCCCGGCCTGAGGAACAGCTTCTGGGCGACCTCGGTGTCGAAGAGCACCAGGCTGCCGCCGGCGTTGACCGCGCCGTCCTCGGTGGTGAAGACCCCGGACAGGGTGTACTCCTTCACCGGCCCGTTCGTGGCGACCCGTACCTTGTCGCCGACCTCGTACTCGCCCTTCTTCGCGGTGTCCGTGTCGAGGGCGATCCGGCCGTCCGCGGTCGGCCCCGTGCCGTCGGTGAAGACGTACTGCGCGTCCTTGCCGCCCTTGCCGGGGGAGAAGTTGGCACCGGTGTTGGACCAGCCGTTACCGATCAGCTTGCCGTCCGGGTCGGCGACCCCGGCGAAGCCGGAGACCCGGCCGGTGGCGCTCTCCACCCCGTCCAGGGCCCGGATCTTCTTCAGGGTGGCGGTGTCGATGCTGAACGACTCCGGGTCGCGCGGGCCGGCGTAGGTGTTGACGGCGACGGCGACGTCGTCGTAGTTCTTCGCCGACTGGTTGCGGAAGGCGTTCGAGAGCGTGTCGGTGAAGACCAGGGTGCCGGATACGAAGGCCACGCCGAGCATCACGGCGAGGACGGTCATCAGCAGCCTGGCCTTGTGCGCGAGCACGTTGCGCAGGGCGGTACGGAACATGTCTGTCAGTCCTGGGAGGGGAGAGGTTCCGGAAAGGGCAGGGGCCGCCGCCGCGCGGCACGGGTGTGGTGCGGGGCGGTGCGGCGTCGGGGCCCGGGGAGGGGCCAGGGGCTCAGCTGGTGCGGCCCTTGGCGTCGAACGCCTTCATCCGGTCCAGCACCCCGTCCGCGGTCGGGTGCATCATCTGGTCCACGATCGCCCCGTCCGCGAGGAAGATCACCCGGTCCGCGTAGGAGGCGGCCGCCGGGTCGTGGGTCACCATGACCACGGTCTGGCCCAGCTCGCGCACCGAGTTGCGCAGGAAGCCGAGGACCTCGGCGCCGGAGCGCGAGTCCAGGTTCCCGGTCGGCTCGTCACCGAAGATGATCTCCGGCTGCGAGGCCAGGGCGCGGGCCACCGCGACGCGCTGCTGCTGGCCGCCGGAGAGCTCGGTGGGCCGGTGCTTCAGCCGGTCGGAGAGGCCCACCATCTCGATGACCTTGTGCAGCCAGTCCTGGTCGGGCTTGCGGCCGGCGATGTCCATCGGCAGCGTGATGTTCTCCAGGGCCGTCAGCGTCGGCAGCAGGTTGAACGCCTGGAAGATGAAACCGATCTTGTCCCGGCGCAACTGGGTGAGCTGCTTGTCCTTGAGCGACCCCAGCTCCGTCTCGCCGATCCGGACCGATCCGCTGCTGAAGCTGTCGAGGCCGGCCACGCAGTGCATCAGCGTGGACTTGCCGGAACCCGACGGGCCCATGATCGCGGTGAACTCGCCCTGCGGGAAGTCCACGGAGACCCGGTCCAGCGCGGTCACCTTGGTCTCGCCCTCTCCGTAGACCTTCGACAGTTCCGTGGCGCGGGCAGCCACCGCGGTGGCGCGGTGAGCGGTGGTCATGGTGGTCACGGGAGACTCCAGGGTCGGGTTCGTGCGGGAGGGACGGGGCCTTCGGTCCGGGTCCGGAGGGAAGGGCGCCGCCGGGGGCAGCGCCTCTCGCGAAGGCACTGCTCCATCGTCTCCGCCGCTTCGCCGCGGATCGTCAGTCCCGGTGCCCGTTCCGGGGGCCGCCTTGAGTCGCACCGCGGGGCCCCGGCGTCCTCCTGCGGTATGACACCGGCCCTGAGAGGGGCGTGGGCCCCTCCTGCCGCGGCGCGGCCGTCGACCCGCGCGGGACCAGCCGGGCCGCCGCGTCCTCGAATCCGTCCGCCGCACCGTCGGTGACCAGGGTCAGCAGGGTGCGGGCCGCGTGGCCCCCGTACGCGGGGATGTCGCGGCTCAGCGCGGTCAGCGGCGGCCGGACCACCCGGGAGAGCTGGGAGTCGTCCCAGGCGACCAGGGAGAGGTCACCGGGCACGTCCAGCCCCATCTCCTGGGCGACCGAGAGCCCGGCGACGGCCATGATGTCGTTGTCGTAGATGACCGCGGTCGGCCGCTCGGGCGAGCTGATCAGCCGCCGGGTCGCATGAGCCCCGTCCGCGCCGGAGTAGTCGGTGTGGACGATCACCGGCTCACCGAGCCCGAGTTCGGCGCAGACCTCGCGCTGGGCCCGGTCGCGCAGCGCGGTGTGGTTCAGCTCGGGCAGCCCCGCGACCCGGGCGACCGACCGGTGCCCCAGCGCGGTCAGATACGCGAGGGTGTCGCGTACCGCCGCCGTGTCGTCCGACCACACGGAGGTGAGCGGGCCCGCCGCCGAGGGGTGGCCGATCACCACGGCGGGCAGGCCCAGTTCGGCGATGCCCTCGATCCGCGGGTCGGGGCTGCGCAGATCGGCGAGGAACACGCCGTCCACCCTGCCCTCGCCCCACCATCGGCGGTACACCTCCAGTTCCTGGGCCGGGTCGCTGACGACCTGGAGGAGCAGGGCGCAGCCGCGCGGCGAGAGCTCGCTCTCGATGCCGCTGATCAGCTCCATGAAGAACGGCTCCATCCCGAGCAGCCGGGCGGGCCGGCACAGGGCGAGGCCGACCGCGTCGGCCCGCGCCCGGGTGAGGGCGCGGGCCGCGCTGTTGGGCCGCCAGCCGATCTCCTGCGCGATGGCCTTGATCGAGGCGCGGGTGGCCGGGGAGACGCCGGGCCGGTCGTTCAGCGCGTAGGACACCGCGACCTTGGAGACGCCGGCGCGGCGTGCGATATCGGCGATCGTGGGGCGGTGCCTGGGCATGCGACCTCGCTTAACCGGTTCGTGTACGACGGCCATCCTAAGCGCCGGAGCTGTCCCGGACGGCTCCGCGTCATGAGGTGATGATCGCCCAACTCCCGGTACAGAGAACCGAATGGGAGCGCTCCCGCACCCTTGACAGGCCTTCCGCGCGGCCTTAACTTCACGGCACTTACCCGGTTCAGTGACTCCGTCCGGCAGGTGCGGCGGGGGGAAGGAGGGACGATGGGCACGGGATTCCGGGGACGGATCGCGACCACGCTCGCCGTGATCGGACTCGCCGCCACCGCGTGCACGGGGGGCGGCTCCTCGGCGGGCGGCTCGGGCACAAGTGGCGGCGGGGGCGGTGCGCTTCCGCGCGACGAGACGCTCTACACCACCGGTACGCAGTGGGGGCCGCCGGCCAACTACAACCCGCTGCACAACTGGGACCACGCCACCGGCACCAAGGGGCTGGTCTACGAGACGCTGTTCCACTTCGACCCCGGCGCGGGCGAGCTGACGCCCTGGCTGGCGGAGTCGGGCAGCTGGACCGGCGACAAGACGTACGAGCTGAAGCTGCGTCCGGGCATCACCTGGTCCGACGGCAAGCCGCTCACCGCGAAGGACGTCGCGTACTCCTACGGGCTCGGCAGGATCGGGGCCTCGTCCTTCCACACCCTGTGGAGCTGGCTCTCCGGCGCGAAGGCGGTGGACGCCACCACCGTCCGCTTCACCTTCAAGCAGGCCCGCTACCAGGAGTGGGACAACTTCCTCTACGGGCAGCCGGTCGTCCCGGAGCACCTCTGGGGCAAGCGCTCCGAGAAGGAGATCCTCGACGGCGTCAACGACAAGCCGGTCGGCACCGGTGCGTACACGCTCAAGAGCCACTCCCAGGACCGGGTCGTCTGGCAGCGGCGCGACGACTGGTGGGGCGTCGAGGCGCTCGGCATGAAGCCCGCGCCCCGCTACATCGTCGACGTCTCCAACCCCAGCAACGAGGTCGTCATCGGCCAGCTGGGCCAGGGGCAGCTGGACCTCAGCAACAACTTCCTGCCCGGCGCCGCCTCGCTGGTCAAGAGCAAGAAGGTCGTCTCGTACTACGACGAGCCGCCCTACATGCTCTCCGCCAACACCGCCTGGCTGGTGCCCAACACCACGAAGAAGCCGATGGACGACGCCGCCTTCCGCAAGGCGCTCGCCGCCTCCGTGGACGTCGGGAAGATCGTCAAGGGCGTGTACGGAGGACTGGTCAAGGCCGCCGACCCGACCGGACTGCTCCCGCAGTGGAACAAGTTCGTCGACCAGGACCTGGTGGCGCGGAAGGGCTTCACCTTCGACACCGCCAAGGCCAAGCAGATCCTCGCCGACGCCGGATACAAGGACACCGACGGCGACGGTCTCGTGGAGAACAAGGACGGCTCCAGGCTCAGCCTGAAGCTGGCCGTGCCCACCGGCTGGACCGACTGGATGGAGGCGGCCAAGGTCATCGCCTCGTCCGCCAAGGCCGCGGGCATCTCCGTCACCACCGAGTTCCCCGACGCGAACGCCCTCAACGAACAGCGCGGCAAGGGCGACTTCGACCTCGTCGTCAACAACGAGCGCCAGCTCTCCAACACCCCATGGACGTACTACGAGTACATGTTCCAGCTGCCCGTCCAGAAGCAGCAGAACACGGTGAACTTCGGCCGCTACGAGAACGAGGAGGCCTGGAAGCTCGTCCAGGAGCTCGGCGGGGTGAAGACGGACGACACCGAGGGGATGAAGAAGGTCATCTCCAAGATCCAGGACATCCAGCTCACCGAGATGCCGGTCATCCCCCTCTGGTACAACGGCCTCTGGGCCCAGTCCACCACCGGGAACTGGACGAACTGGCCGTCCGACGCCCCCGGTGCGCCCAAGTACGCACCGGCGATGTGGCGCAACTGGCTGGAGATGGGCGGCTTCGAGGCGCTCACCCAGCTCAAGCCCGCCAAGTGACACGGCGGTTCTGAGAGACGCCGGCCCGTGCCGGCGGCTCCGATTCGATGACCGCCCCGCCGTGTGCGTGCCGCCCTGACCGCCACCCGCACGGCGGGGCTCTCTCCGGGGAGCCCCCTTGCGCCGCTACTTCGCCCGAAAACTTCTGATCTACGCGCTGACCTTCGTCGTCGCCGTCACCGTCAACTGGATGATCCCGCGCTTCATGCCCGGCGACCCGGTCGCCGCCATGGTGGCCCGCGCCAGGGTCTCCCAGCCCGAGGCCGTCGAGGCGATGCGCGCCTACTACAACAACCTCTTCGGCTTCGACGAGCCCGTCTGGCAGCAGTACCTGCACTTCTGGAGCGCCCTGCTCCGGGGCGACTTCGGGCTGTCCATCTGGGTCTTCCCCAAGCCCGTCGCCGATGTGCTGCTCGACGCGCTCCCGTACACGCTGGGGCTGATGATCCCGGCCGTGCTGCTCAGCTGGTTCGTCGGCAACTGGGCCGGGGCGCTGGCCGCCCGCCGCAAGGTGCTCGACAACACCGTGCTGCCGGCCGGGTACCTGCTGACCGCCATGCCGTACATGTGGATCGCCGTCATCCTCGCCTGGGCGCTCGGCTCCAGGGCGGGATGGTTCCCGATCTCCGGCGGCTACAGCCTGGACATCCAGCCGAACTGGTCCACCGCCTTCGCCGTGGACCTGCTCCAGCACTGGGTGCTGCCGTTCCTCTCGCTCTTCCTGGTCGCGCTCGGCGGCTGGGCGATCGGGATGCGCAACATGATCATCTACGAGCTGGAGTCCGACTACTCCTCCTATCTGGCGGCCCTCGGCGCCCCGCAGCGGCTCATCCGCCGATACGCGTTCCGCAACGCCGTCCTGCCCCAGATCACCGGACTCGCCCTCCAGCTCGGGGTCCTGGTGGCCGGCGCACTCGTCACCGAGATCGTCTTCGCCTACCCCGGGCTCGGCTCGCTGATCCTGGCCGCGATCCAGAACCAGGACTTCTTCCTGCTCCAGGGCGCGTTCCTGTTCATCGTCATCGGCGTACTGATCGCCAACTTCCTCATCGACATCGTGTACGTCGTCGTCGACCCCCGTACCCGTACCGGCATGGCAGGAGGCCAGTCATGAGCACCGCGCCCGACCCGGCCACGTCGCCCGACCCGGCCACCGAGCCCGCCGCGGCCTCTTCGTCCGCGGCCCGGCCCGGCCGGGAGACGCTCCACTACGCCGTGCGCAACCCCAAGCTGATCATCGGGTTCACCGTCGTCGTGCTGCTCCTGCTCGTCGGCCTCGCCGGACCGCCGCTGCTCGACAGCACCGACCCCAACGAGTACGTCGGCCCGCAGGCGGCCCCGCCGGACGGCACGTACTGGATGGGCACCACCACCTTCGGCCAGGACGTGTACGCCCAGTTCGTGCACGGGCTGCGCGCCACCTTCCTGGTCGGTGTCGTCGGCGGGGCCATCGCCGCCGTCATCGCCATGCTGGTCGGCTTCCTGGCCGGCTACCGCGGGGGAGTCACCGACGAGATCCTCAACATGATCACCAACGTGGTGCTGGTGCTGCCCGCCCTGGCGGTCCTGCTGATCATCAACGCCTACCTCGGGGTCCGCTCGGTGCCCGTGCAGGGCCTGTTCATCGGGCTCACCTCCTGGCCCTGGGCGGCGCGGGCCATCCGGGCGCAGACCTTCTCGCTGCGCACCCGGGAGTTCGTGGACCTGGCCCGGCTCAGCGGCAGCGGCACCTGGCGGATCGTCTTCCGCGAGATCGCGCCCAACATGAGCTCGTACCTGTTCATGATGTTCATCCTGCTCTTCGGCGGCTCCGTGCTGATCGCCTCCTCCCTCGACTTCATCGGGCTCGGCCCCACCGAGGGAGTCTCGCTCGGGCTGATGCTGCAGAGCGCCCAGCAGTGGAGCGCGCTCCAGCTCGGCATGTGGTGGTGGTTCGTCCCGCCGGGCGCCGGGATCACGGCGATCGTCGGCGCCCTCTACGTCGCCAACGTCGGCCTCGACGAGGTCTTCAACCCGAAGCTCCGGGAGGCCTGAGACATGAATGCGAACGTGACCGATCCCGGGAAGGCCCGAGACATGAATGCGAACGTGACCGATCCCGGGAAGGCCCGAGACGTGAACTCGAACGTGACCGATCCCGGGAAGGCCTGAGCAGATGACCCTGACCGTGACCGACCTCCGCGTCCACTACCGCACCCTGCGCGGCGAGGTCCGGGCCC
The DNA here is from genome assembly GCF_040655445.1 of Streptomyces sp. NPDC050423. Lineage (NCBI taxonomy): Bacteria > Bacillati > Actinomycetota > Actinomycetes > Kitasatosporales > Streptomycetaceae > Streptomyces > Streptomyces sp. NPDC050423. The sequence continues at coordinate 60,290 of NZ_JBFAJY010000045.1, read as the reverse complement.
TGGACGGCGTCTCCTTCGACCTGGCCGACGGGGAGATCCTGGGCCTGGCGGGCGAGTCCGGCTGCGGCAAGACGACGCTCGGCAAGTCGCTGATCCGCCTCGACGGCCGGATGCGGCACGCGGGCGGCACCGTCACCCTCGACGGCGACGACGTCCCGGTCTCCGACGACCGGGCGATGAACGCCTTCCGCTTCCACCGGATCTCGCTCGTCCCGCAGTACTCGATGAGCGCCCTCAACCCGACCCGGCGCATCGGGCGCATGATCCGCGAACTGCTCGCCTCGCGCGGCGTCACCGTGGACACCGCCGAACTGCACCGCAGGCTCGACCTGGTGGGCCTGGACCACGACGTCCTGAACCGCTACCCGATCGAGCTGTCCGGCGGCATGAAACAGCGCGCCGTCATGGTGATCTCCACCCTGCTGGACCCGGCCGTCCTCATCGCCGACGAGGTCACCTCGGCCCTCGACGTCTCCACCCAGCGGGCCGTCGTCGGCGCCCTCACCGGACTCCGCGACAAGGGCCTGGTCACCAGCATGATCTTCGTGACCCACGACCTCGGCCTCACCTCGCACATCGCCGACTCCATCATGGTCATGTACGCGGGCAAGCTGGCCGAGAAGGCGCCCACGCGGATCCTGACGACCGCACCCCGCCACCCGTACACGAAGCTCCTCCTCGGCTCGCTCCCCGAGGTCGGCGCCCGGTACGCCGACAAGCCCCTCAAGGGCATCGCGGGCGCCCCGCCCTCCCTGCTGAACCCACCGGCCGGCTGCCGCTTCCGGGACCGCTGCCCGCTCGCCGACGAGCGGTGCGCCGAGGAACCCCCGGTCGTCGAGATCGCCCCCCGTCACTCCGTCGCGTGCTGGAAGGCCTGATGCTGACCCTCGACAACGTCACCAAGACCTACCGTGCCGGAGCCTTCGGCGGCGGTTCCGTCACCGCCGTCGACCGGGTGTCCTTCACCGCCGCGCCCGGCGAGGTCGTCTCCCTGATCGGGGAGAGCGGCAGCGGGAAGTCCACCATCGGCCGGATGATCCTCGGCCTCACCGGGGTCAGCGCCGGCAGCCTCACCCTGGACGGCCGGCCGGTCCGCCCGGGAAAGGACTTCTACCGCCGGGTCCAGGGCGTCTTCCAGGACCCCTTCTCCTGCTACAACCCCGTCTTCCGGGCCGACCGCGTCTTCGACCTGATCCGCCGCGCCTACCACCCCGGTGTGCCCGACAAGCAGTGGGCCGACCGCGTGGAGAAGGCCGTACGGGACGTACGCCTGGACCCCGGACAGGTACTGGGCCGCTACCCGCACCAGCTCAGCGGCGGCCAGCTGCAACGCCTCCTCATCGCCCGCGCCCTCCTGCTCGACCTGAGCTTCCTGGTCGCCGACGAGATCACCAGCATGCTCGACGCCTCCACCCGCATCGACGTCCTGAACCTCCTCGCCGTCCTCAAGGAACGCGGACTGGGCGTCCTCTACATCACCCACGACCTGGCCCTCGGCACCTACCTCGCGGAGCGCACCGTGGTGCTGCGCCGCGGCCGGGTGGTGGAACGCGGCGACACCCAGAAGGTGTTCGGCAACCCGCTGCACCCCTACACCCGCACCCTGCTGGCCGCCGTGCCCCGGCTGAACACCCCGTGGGCCCCGGCCGAACCGCTGGAGACCTGCGCCTTTCACGAGGCGGGCCCACCCGGCACCGGCCTCCACGAGACCGAGCCGGACCACTTCGTCGCCTGCGCCCAGCTCCCCCACTGCGGAAGGACCCCCGCGTGACCCTTCGCCACCTGCCCCTGCACGACGGCTGGACGCTCACCGCCGACAGCCCGGTGCCCGTGGGGCTCCCCGCCGGGGGCGTCCCCGCCACCGTGCCCGGCTGCGTCCACACCGACCTGCTCGCGGCCGGGCTCATCGACGACCCGTACCTGGACGACAACGAGACCCGGCTCGGCTGGATCGGCCGCACCGACTGGACGTACCGCACCACCTTCGACTGGTCCCCGGACGGCCACGACCACGCCGACCTCCGCTTCGACGGCCTCGACACCGTCGCCACCGTCCTGCTCAACGGCGACGAGGTGGGCCGCACCGCCAACCAGCACCGCAGCCACCGCTTCCCCGTCCGCCCGCTGCTGCGCGAGGGCGCCAACACCCTGGAGGTACGGTTCACCGCCCCGTACACCTACGCCGAGGAGCTGCGCGACCGCCTCGGCGACCGGCCCGGCGCGTACGCGGAGCCGTACGCCTTCATCCGCAAGATGGCCTGCAACTTCGGCTGGGACTGGGGCCCGACCCTGGTCACCTCGGGCATCTGGCGGCCGGTCGCCCTGGAGACGTGGAGCGGTCCGCGGATCGCGTCGGTGAAACTGCTGCCGGACCTCGACGACGAGGGGGTGCCGCGCCTGGCGGTCACCATGGAGCTGGAGCACGACGGCTCCGCGCCGCTGTCGGGATCGGTCGAGGTGATCGGCGCGGGTGCCGTCTTCATCGCGACGGGGGACGAGCAGCGCGTCTCGATCACCCTCTCGGTTCCCGAGGCGGAGCTCTGGTGGCCGCACAGCCACGGCGAACAGCCCCTGTACGACGTGACGGTCAGGCTCGGGGAGAAGGTCTGGCAGGGCACGACGGGCTTCCGGGCCGTCACCCTGGAGCGCGAGGCGTTCCGCGTCTCGGTCAACGATAAACCGGTCTTCGTACGCGGCGTCAACTGGATCCCCGAGGACTGCTTCCCGTCGCGCCTCACCCGCCGGCGGATCTCCGACCGCCTGGACCAGGCGGTCGCCGCGGGCGTCAACCTGGTACGGGTCTGGGGCGGCGGCCTCTACGAGAGCGACGACTTCTACGAACTGGCCGACGAGAAGGGCCTGCTGGTCTGGCAGGACTTCCCGTTCGCCTGTGCCGCCTACCCGCAGGAGCAGCCGCTGTGGGACGAGGTGGCGGCCGAGGCCCGTGAGAACGTCGCCCGCCTCGCCCCGCACCCCTCCCTGGTGCTGTGGTGCGGCAACAACGAGAACCTGGAGGGCCACGCGGACTGGGGGTGGCAGGAGGAGCTGGGCGACCGCACCTGGGGGCACGGCTACTACCACGAGCTGCTGCCCGCGATCGTCGCCGAGACGGACCCGACGCGCCCGTACTGGCCCGGCTCGCCCTACTCGGGCACCGAGGACGTCCACCCGCAGGACCCGGCGCGCGGCACCATCCACGTCTGGGACGTGTGGAACCGGGCCGACTACGCGGCGTACGCCGACCGGGTACCGCGTTTCGTCGCCGAGTTCGGCTTCCAGGGCCCGCCCGCGTACGCGACCCTGCGCCGCGCCGTCAGCGGCCCGCTCGCCCCCGACGCCCCGCTTCTCGCCCACCACCAGAAGGCCGAGGACGGCAACGCCAAACTGCTCCGGGGCCTGGGCGACCACCTGCCGCCGCCCGGCCCGGACTTCGACGACTGGCACTGGCTCACCCAGCTCAACCAGGCCCGCGCCGTCGCCTTCGGCATCCGCCACTTCCGCTCCCACACCCCGTACTGCATGGGCACGATCCTCTGGCAGCTCAACGACTGCTGGCCGGTGGTCTCCTGGGCCGCGGTCGACGGCGACGGCCGCCGCAAACCCCTCTGGTACGCCCTGCGGGCCGTCTACGCGGACCGCCTGATCACTGTGCGCGACGGCGCGGTCCACCTGATCAACGACGCCCCCACGCCCTGGACCGGCACCCTGCGGCTGACCCGGCACGGCCTGGACGGCGCGGTCCTGGCCGAGGAGGAGGTGGCGGTGAGTACGGCCGCGCGCTCGGTCACCCGCGTTCCGCTGTCGGCGTCCCTCGCCGAACCGGCCGCCCCGGACCGCGAACTGCTGGTCGCCCGCCTGGGCGACGCCAGAGCGGTCGAGTTCCACGAGGAGGACACCCGCCTCGCGCTCCCGCCGGCCCGCTACGACGTGACGGTGACGGAGACGGCGGCGACGACTGAGGACGGGGCCGGGCCCCCCGGCTACCGCGTCGAGGTCACCGCCCGCACTCTCCTGCGGGACCTCGCGCTCTTCCCCGACCGACTGGACCCGGCGGCCGAGGTGGACGACATGCTCGTCACCCTGCTGCCGGGGGAGAGCGCCGTGTTCACGGTCACAGGCGCGGCCCTGAAGGACCCGGAGGCCCTGGGCCGGCACCCGGTCCTGCGCTGCGTGAACGACACCATCACCCGGTAGGGGTGGCGCGCCCCTGGCGATCCGTGGCGCGTCCCTGGCGAATCGGCTGTGTGGGTGCGGCGAATTCACGTCAATTCGGATTGCCGGTCGCCGGGCCCACAACCCCGCAAAGGGTGCGTCTACGCCTCTCGGGTGTGCTGACGCACCCTCAAACGGTCAATAAAATAAGACAACATCGAGCCACTGTTCGGCTGATCGAGGGAGCCCCCCGGATAGGGTCATGTGCCAACGCGGAGCCGCGCGCCAAGCCCGGATGGTGGAATGCAGACACGGCGAGCTTAAACCTCGCTGCCCCTCGGGGGCGTGCCGGTTCGAGTCCGGCTCCGGGCACCACTGCGCGCATGCGGCCTGGCCTGTATGTATGGGCGATTCCTTTATGTCCCTCCTTCGTGTGGTGGGCGCACCACGGGTGCACCGCTGTCCTGCGGTCCCGATATGGCGTACATCGCGAAGCGGAAGAGCGAGCTGGCTCAGGGCGTGGACGGTGGCGGCCGGGAGAGCGCGCGCCGAGGTGGCGGCGCGGCTCGCCGTACTGCCGCACCGCGCGGTCCGGCTGAATCACGACATCCCGGCGAGCGTGGCGGTGCTGAGCGAGGTCGCGGACACGATCTGAGCCCCACCCGGAGAGCTCACCCGGCTCGACAACCTGACTCGGCTTCCGTGAACGGCAGTGGACCCGCCCGTGTTCACCTTGGAGTGAATGGCCTCAGTCGGACGCCCAAATGTCGTCCGAGCGAGTGGTTTTGGGGCTTCAGCACGCTTCCTCCCGGAGTCGGCGCTCACGATGATCCCGTTGCTTCGCACATCCGGACACGTACCGACGACTGCCGAACCGAGGAACGATGAAGCTGTCCCGCACCCTGTCAACGCTGGCCTCAGCCGCTGTACTGGGCACCCTCTCCGTGGCCGGTCAGGCGGCACCCGCCGCCGCCGACTCCTTCGTGGTCAGTGAAGGCCAGTTCAACCAGATGTTCCCGAACCGGAACTCCTTCTACACGTACAGCGGTCTGGTCGACGCCCTGAGCGCGTACCCGCAGTTCGCCGGCACGGGCGACGACGGCACTCGCAAGCGCGAGGCGGCGGCCTTTCTCGCCAACGTCAGCCATGAGACGGGCGGGCTGAAGTACGTCGTCGAGCAGAACACCGCCAACTACCCGCACTACTGCGACCAGTCACAGCCCTACGGCTGCCCGGCCGGCCAGTCCGCGTACTACGGGCGTGGGCCGTTGCAGCTGAGCTGGAACTTCAACTACAAGGCCGCGGGCGACGCCCTCGGCATCGACCTGCTGAACGACCCGTACCAGGTGGAGAGGAACTCGGCTGTCGCCTGGAAGACCGGGCTGTGGTTCTGGGACACGCAGTCGGGCGCTGGATCCATGACCCCGCACGACGCCATGGTCAACAGCGCGGGCTTCGGCGAGACCATCCGCAGCATCAACGGCGCTCTGGAGTGCAACGGCCAGAACCCGGACCAGCGCGACGACCGGATCAACCTGTACAAGCAGTACGTCGGCGTTCTGGGCACCGATGTCGGGGGCGGCAACCTCTCCTGCTGAAGGGGCTGACCGGCGCTAATAGGGATTCGGCCGCCGGACCGTCCGTCAGCTGACGCGTTGAGTGGCGAACAGTTCCAGGTGTGAGCAGGCGGGGCAGCGGAAGGCGTCGATCTGCCAGTGCGGCCTGCCCACTCTCTTCGCGCCGCCCAACAGGCCGCGTTCCAGGGCGCCCGCGATCCACCGCGCGTATCCGCGGGACCCCTGGCCGGAGTCGTCGACGAAGCCGGGCTCCAGCCCCACCGCACCGCACTGGGTGCACCGTATGTCGTTGATCGGGTTCATCGGGGGAGTGTAGTGGCCGTGGGTGTCCGGGCCCGGCTCCGTGAATCCTCACGCCGTTCCGTGCGGGGCTTCCTCGCCCGTCGTGGCGCTGCCGGCCGGGGCGGGCCGGTCCGCGGTGCGGTGGGTCAGGGCGTGGACCGCGGCGCCCAGGGCGAAGCCGTACGCGGACACGAGGCCGTGGCCGTTGGACTGGGTGAACCGGACCGCCAGGCCGAGTACGGGCACGGCGGCGGCGAGCAGGGTCTCCTTGAGGTTCTCCCGGTCCTTGCGGCGGCCGGTGCGCAGGGTGCGCAGGAGCAGGGCCGCGGACAGGGTCGCGGCGAGGAAGTACGTGGCTCCGGAGCTTCCGGCGAAGTTGCGCGGGTCGCGTGGTGGGCTGGATCGTGTCCCTCGCGATGGCGGCGCGCAGCAATCAGCCGCGCCCGCGCATGTGAACCCGCCAGTCCCCGATTTCCGTGCATGCGGGTTGATTTCGTGAGGTGGTCCGCCGGGTCGCCCCGGTGGACCGTGCGACCCGGCGGACCGGCGGGTCGCACGACACCCGGGCCTGCGGCCGGCCACTGTACGTAACGCCCGGTGCGCACCCCGCTACTTGCCGCCCGCTTTGTCTGCGGGGCGGGCCCGGTTGGCCCGGTGGCGTGGCCGAATTGGGACCGGGATTGGGCCCACGGGCCCGTGCCGTGACAGGTGCGCCTCTCATAGCCTCCCTGCCCTAAGGCCATACGGGGAGGAACAAGTCATGCCGCGAACGAGGTACACGGAGCTCATACCCAGCAGCAGACGGGGTGATCGGGGAGCCACCGCGTTCGAGTACCTCGGGACGATCCTGGTCGTCGTCTCGCTCATCGGCGGTATGGCGGTGGCCGGTCTCGGTGGGCAGATCACCCAACGGATCCAGTGCCTCGTCGCATCGATCGGCGGCGGCAGCGGCGGGTGCGACACGGGCAAGGGTGGCGAGGCGGGCGGCGATCCCAACGCCGAATTCGAGCCCATCACCTGTGCGACGGTCACGAAGTCCGGTACCCAGGGCGGCAAGATAGGCGTCTCGTTCGAGACACTCGGTATCGAGTTCGGCGGCGAATTCGGCTTCGAGGAGACGACGTCCAAGGCCAATAAGGACGTCAACAAAGACGGAAAGATCGACGAGAACGACGAGCAGGTCACGCTCACCTTCACGGACGCCGGCTCGGTGAAGGGGACGGAGAAGCCCAAGGGCCGCATCAAGATCGGCGACGTGGGCAAGGACAAGGTCGAGATCGGCGCCGGGCTCACGGTGACCACGGGCGACACCTGGGTGTTCGACAGCCAGGAGGAAGCCGACCAGTTCCGCAAGGACCTCCAGGAGTACAAGAAGCTCAACCGGCTGAACAAGCTCTCCAACCTCAGCCCGATCGTGGGCGGCAGCACCGAGATAGCCAGCTGGTTCGGCAAGGGCCCGAAGGCCAAGGAGAGCCGCCTCAAGAAGAACATCGAGGACAAGCTCGGCAACAAGCACATCACCACCCAGAAGCTGAGCCTGGAGGTCGCCGCTCAGGCCGGGTTCCAGTTCGGCGCGGGGATGAACACCCCTGACACGACCAACTCCGACGGGACGACCACCCCGGCCCCCAAGCCGGGCGCCACCATCGAGGCGGGCGTCAAGATCTCCGAGTCCCAGGAGGTCACCCTGACGCAGAACCACATCGACAACACCGACTCGTACACCTACCAGGCCAAGGCCACCGGCGGCGTTTACGCGAAGGGTGAGGCCGGACCGGCCAAGGCCGGCGCCGAGGCCAGTGGATCGGCGGCGGGTGCCATCACCGTCACGGTCGACAGCAAGACCGGCAAGGTGAAGAGCATCACGATGACGCGGACCCTTGAGGGGAAGCTGGACGCCAACGCCGGTCTCAATGGTGACGTCAACGGCAACGGGAAGGGCGGCGGGACGACCACCCAGGTCGTCACGACCACCGTTCCGCTGGACGACAAGAACCTCTCCAAGGCGGAGTCCGACCGCATCAAGGCCCAGATGTTCTCCGGGCAGGGCATGAACAGTGCGTTCAACTACCTGTTCACCGGCACACCGGTCCCGACCAAGGACCCCGGTCCCGGCGACCCGTTCGGCCACTACGCGTTCCAGCACGGCCAGGTCAGCAAGCAGGAGTACGACGGTTCCTCCTCGTCCGACGAGATCGGCCTCGACATCAACCTGGAGGTGGCGGGCATCAACGGCGCCTACACCACTTCCGAGAGCGAGAAGAGTCTGCGGAAGGCCGAGTTCCTGGGGGCTCCCGCCAACGGGCAGCGCGCCTTCGTCCCGTACAGCTACTGTGCGAACTGATCGATCAGTACAAGGAGACGTGATCATGACCTACCGTTCCCTCCGCCGGACGGTGCAGGCCGTCGCCGTCACGACCGCTGTCCTGACCACCGGCCTGACGCTCAGCGCCTGCGGCGCCGAGAAGAAGGACGCACCGGCCGCGCCCAGCGGCTGGAAGGAGCTGTCGGGGCCGACCGTGTCGCTCTCCTACCCGGCCGAGCTCACCGAGCAGAGCAAGGCGGAGCTCGGCAAGCTCAACGACGCCGCGGCTCTGCGCACCGAGGGCGACCGGCCCACGGTCAAGGTGTCGATCCAGAGCGGCTTCGCCAACGCCTCGAACGGCGACGACGCGGCCTCCGTCGGCCGGGCCCTCCTCATGGCGACCACCCAGGTGAAGGACACCAAGGACGCCGGCATCAAGGGCGCGAAGGGCGCGAAGCGCATCGACTTCAGCTACACCGGTACGGGTGTGCCGCAGTCGCCCCCGAAGGGCGCCAAGGTCAACGGCGTGGTCATCACGGGCGTCGACTCCAAGGGAAAGATCTACTCCGTACGCATCGACGCCCAGGCGGGCAAGCTGAGCGATGCCGACCGGACGAAGATCGTCGACAGCATCGAGGTGAAGTAGTGCCCGAGCGCCGGCCGACGACGAAGAGGCAGTCGAATGTCCCGATTTGACGCACACCGCGGGTACGCCCCCGCCAGTGACAGGCCGCGGCTGCTCGACCTGATGCTGCCCTGGGCCGCGGGCATCCTGGTGACCCTGATCACGGAGCTGTGCGTCGCGGTGGTCGTGTGGGACTGGGTGGCGGGCGACGACCCGTCGAGCGTGGCCTCGCCCGCCCGTACCATCCTGTTCCTGCACCTGCCGTCCGCTGTCTGCATCGCGCTGGGGACCTGGGCCGCGGCGGCGGTGCACCGCTCGCCGTCACGGGATTCACGCGTACGGCACGGCCTCGCCGCGTTCGCGCCCGCCGTTGCCCTGCAACTGGTGATCTACGTGTCCCAGGGGAGCGACCTCACGGTCATCACCTTCCTGGTCCAGCTGGTGGTGCTGCTGGTGGGCTGTGCGGTGGGCTTCCTCGCAGACCGGCTGCGCAACGGCTAGAGCGCATCAGGCCACGGCATCGTCGGGGCACCGCGTCAACGGACCAAGGAATCCATGAACACGTCGTACGTAGTCATCGGTGTGGTCGCCCTGGCGGCGCTCAGGTCCCTGGGGCGGACCGCCCGGCAACTGCGCGGGGCGCGCTCCGGCGTCTCCGCGCCGGCGCGCTGCATCCGTGTGTACGAGCGCGACTCGGCGACCGGTTCGTCGAACGACCGGCGGGCCTGGCGCGTTTTCGCGTTCACCGCGCGGAACGGGGAGTGGGTCGAGTTCCACGACGGCGGCAGCAGGCGCTACATCGAGGGCGCGCGGGTCACGGTGCGCTACGACCCCGCCGACCCGAAGCGCACCGCCACACTGGCCGGCAGCCCGCGCGCGGCCCTGGGCGAGGGGGCCGTCGCGCTGGTGCTGATGGGGCTCGTGCTGGTGATGTTCCTGACCGACTTCCCGGAGAACCTGTTCTCCTGACGGCGCGGGCGACGGTGCGGACGGACCGGTGCGGACAGCCGTGGTCAAGGTCCGGGGCGGCGGCCGTCAGGGGACCTCTTCGAGCAGCCGGACGAGAGCGTGCAGCTGGGGCGTCAGTTCGTCCTCGTCCAGCCCGTCCGGCATGGGCGGCCTCTCCGGCACCCTGCTGAACGCGAGGGTCTCGTTGGCGGCCCGCCAGGACACGGCCGCCGCGCGGAGATCGCCGCCGGCCAGGTCGTCGCGCAGCGGCAGCAGTTCCGCCAGCCACGGACGCGGGTCGTGGTCCAGGTAGGAGCCCTCGCCGTCGGCCTCCCGGCGGTGGAGGTTCAGTACGACGTCGTCGCCGACGACCGCGGTCCCCACGCCGCCGCCCGCGTAGGGGGCTGTCCGGTGGGCGAGCGCGGCCGGGAGCCGCAGCCACAGCGTGCGCGATCCCTCCTGGCTGAAGCGGAGACCGGCGTCGAAGTGCCGGGAGAAGATCTCGTCGTCCGCACCGGACACCGGGTGTGCGGTGGGGTCGGACCACTCGTCGAGCACCAGTGAATCGGCGGTGACGTCCGCTCCGGGCAGCTTCGCACGCAGTTCGAGCATCTGACGCTCGGTGAGGCTCCGCCCGATCGTCCGGAACTCGTAGTACCAGTGCTTCCCGCCTCGCTGCCGCCGCTCGCCGGGGACCGACGCCAACCGCGGCAGCGGGACCTGGCCGCGTATCCGCTGCCTGAACCACGACCAGCCCATGATGGTCCGGGCCGCGAATCCGGCGCCCGGGGCGATGCCGCACCCGAGGTCCTGTTCCGCCCGGCCGTGGCCCGCGGCGTCGTCGCCGTAGGCGCCTGCCAGGTACCAGCCGAGAAACGCCGCGCGCCGTGCGGCCTGCCGCGCGTCACCCGCCCGCCCGACCTGGGCGTGGACCGCCCGCACCAGCCCGGCGGGGTCGGTGTGCTCCGTCCGCATCCGCGCGAGCTGCACGCGGAAGAGCTGGACGAGCGCCCCGAGATCGCGATCGACCTCGGGGCGGGCCCGGTAGCTGTCGGCGGGGGCGGCCAGCCGCGCCAGTACCGGGGACGTCAGATCGTGCAGCACCCGCGCGCAGGACGCGGACCGCAGCGGCATCCGTCGCAGCTCGGGGCCGGCGGGCTCCAGCACCAGCAACACCCCCGCCGGCTCGTCCAGCCAGATCCGGTGCCGGACCCCGCCGTGTGCCGTGTGCGCCGCGTCGATCCTGTCCAGGTCTCGCGCGCCGGGATGCTCCTCACGTACCCGCCGCGCGAGGTCGTCGGCGTCGCCGCCGGTCGAGTGGGTTCCGGTCGGCTGGTCCCGCTGCTCCTGGCGCATGGACATCGTCTCCGTCCCGATTCTGGTCCGCTCCGGCCTGTGGGATCCCCATGGTGCCGACTCTCCCGGCATTCCGTGGCCCGCGAGCGGTATTCCGTCAGCCCCGCCGGCTCCAGTAGAGGCCGGGCCGGATCTGCGCGCTACAGCCGAGGAGCCCCAGCCGGGGATGCTGATTGTCTTGTGCGTCCCACCGGGAGGGGAGCGGCCGGTCGTCCTGGAGGAGGCAGGTGTCGCCCTCTCCGGCGATCATCCAGGCCTTCCGTTTCCACGTACGGTCCGGCCACGGCCGGGAACTCCACCGCTGTCCCTTGTCCGTCGTTTCGCAGCGTGCCAGCCCCGCGCTGTCGGTGGTCCTGGTGAGGCAGTGGCCCGCGTAGCGTTGCGACCGGATCGTGCCGTCCGCCCCGATGTCCCATTTCTGGGCGGGCGAACCGTCGCAGCTCGCGATCCGGACCGAACCGTCCTTGCCGTCCTTACCGGCTCCGTGAGGCACTGTTCCGGCTTCCAGCCCGGGCTCGGAGCACGTGCGGTCCACGGAGCCGTCCTCCTGGCCGGAGTCCGGGTCCAGAGAATCTTGCAGTCTGCCGCGGTGGGCGCCCCGCATCCGACGCGCCGGCCGTCGCGGCGGCACCGAATGGGCGAAGACCCCGCCCCGCTCTGCCGGGGGCCGGCCCCCGGCAGACCGGGCCGGAAAGATCCTCCCCTGGCACTAGGGAGTTTGTTTTGCCTACCCATTACTCTTGTCCCAAGGCCGCGCTGGGTGGCCATGGAGGAGTGAGATGAGGAGCAGCAACCCGGTCTTCTCGCGACGGGGCTTCAGCCGCGACAACGGTTACGCGAACTTCAACGCGGCACCGCAGGCCGGGGCCCCAGTAGCGGGTGCCAACCCGTACGCCACCAACCCCTATGCCCAGCCGGACGCCCAGTACGGCGCCCCGCAGGCGCCGGCGCGTTCCGGTGTGATGACGATCGACGACGTCGTCACCCGTACGGCGCTGACGCTGGGCACGGTCGTGGCCGGTGCCGCTGTCGCCTGGGCCCTGCTCCCGGTCGACGAGGCCAACCTCACCAAGTCGTACGGCATCGCGATCGGCGCCGCGCTGATCGCGTTCGTGCTGTCGCTCGTCCAGTCCTTCAAGCGCACTCCGGTCCCCGCGCTGATCATCGCGTACGCGGCCTTCGAGGGCGTCTTCCTCGGGGTCATCTCCAGCGCGGTCAGCACGTACATCGGACCGGGCGTCGTGATGCAGGCGGTGATGGGCACCATGTGTGTCTTCGCCGGTGTGCTGTTCGCGTACAAGATGCGCTGGATCCGCGTCACCCGTCGGTTCTACGGCTTCGTGATGGCCGCCGCCATGGGCTTCATGCTCCTGATGGTGGTCAACCTGCTGTTCGCCGCCTTCGGCGGCGGTGACGGCCTCGGCTTCCGCAGCGGCGGCCTCGGCATCCTCTTCGGTGTCGTCGGCATCATCCTCGGCGCGTGCTTCCTGGCACTGGACTTCAAGCAGGTCGAGGACGGCGTCGCGTACGGCGCCCCGCGCGAGGAGTCCTGGCTGGCGGCCTTCGGCCTCACCATGACCCTGGTGTGGATCTACCTGGAGATGCTGCGTCTGCTCTCCATCCTCAGCGGCGACGACTAGGCCGCGTTTTTGGGACGTGCTGTCTGTGTTTCGGACGTCCCGTCCGTCTCGCGTGAACGGCCCGCAGGCTCCTTCGACGGAGCCTGCGGGCCGTTTCCCGTTCGCGGGACGGGGTGCTCCCGACGCCGTGTCCGTGGCGTCGGCCCGTTGGCAAGCGTCCCGGAGGGGCGCGTAGGGTCGCGGGGTGCTCGATACGACGCCCCTGATCATCGCCGTGGACCGATTCGCCGACCGGCTGCGCGCCGCCCCGCAGAGCAGGCTGCAGCGGGGAGCGGCGGCCGAAGGGCTGGCCGTGGCCAGGCAATTGACGGTGCGGGCCCAGCGCATCGAGGCGCCCGGACGGGAGCCGAGGACCATGCCGGACGCCGGGATCTTCGCGATCGGTGACCAACTCGCGGTCGCGGGGCGGGATCTGGCCGTGGCACTGGAAATGGCCCCGCCAGCGGAGCTGGACGAGGCCGTGCGGTTCGTCGATGAAGCGGCCGCGCGGGCGTTCGCCTGAGCGGCAGGCGACACGCGGCAGGTGCGGGGCGTGCGGGGTGTTCTGAGCAGCGGCCGACGAGGGCCGCTGTGCCGGGGGAGGCGCCGGACGACCGGTCCGCGGGCTAGAAGCTCGCGATGACGCGGTCGGCCAGTATGTACACGTTGTCCCTGCCGCAGGAGAACGTCAGCGCGTACGCACCGGAGACCCCGGAACCGCCCAGCAGCACCGGGTGCTCACCGGACCGCAGCGACTCGGCCAGCCGCTCGGCCGTCTCCCGGTGGCCGGGGGTCATGCAGAGCGTGGTGCCGTCGGCGAAGACGTAGACGTCCAGGGTGCCGAGCGGCCCCGGTCGCACGTCGGAGAGTTCCGTACGGCTGTCGGCGAGCTCTTCCAGGCGGTTCACTGTACGCTCGTGATCGGTGACAACGGGTGTCTGTACCGGCACGAAGTCGGGGTGCGAGGGGTGGCGGCGACGGGCCGCGGCCAGTTCGGGGGAGTCCTCGGCGAACTCCGCGATCTCGGGGAGTTCCGCGATGTCCGCCAGCTCGGCCAGTTCCGTCAGCTCCTCCAGCGCCTCGGTGGCGTCGAGGTCCATCGCCTCCAGGCCGACGAAGTCCGCCTGGCGCGGCATGAAGAACGGGGCGTCCTCGCCGAGCCCGGCAAGGCCGCCCAGCAGGGACGGGGCGTCGGCGGCGTCGCGCGCTTCCTGCGAGGCCCAGAAGGCCCGCGCCTCGGCGAGCTCGCGCTCGCGCTCCTCGGCCAGCGCCTCGGCGACCGCCGCGCGTATTTCCGCGGCAGGGGTGGCGTCGCTACGGCTCTGAGTGGGGACGGCGGCAGCATGGGCGCGGTCGTCGGCCAGCTCCCTTCGGAGGGCGGATACCTGCTTACGCAGCCCGTGAGCGGCGTGCAGAGCAGCAGCGCCCACGGCCGTGGCAGCGGCGGTGGTCAGCAACAGGGCAAGAGGCATGGCGCTCACTGACATACTCCCGGTTTCAATCGATCCCCCGACTTCCTACATCAGCTTGGCCTGTACCGGCACCATGTGTCAGTGCATTACGTCACGAATTGGACAGGTCTTTGTGCCTGGGGTTTAGCCCTGATGTGGGTGTGACCTGCGGGAATGGCTCTCCCCCAGGAGATAGGTCACATCCTGGGGGAGATTCGGTCACGGTCGGGGCTCGGAACCGGCCACGCCGACCGGTCCGGAAGGCCCGAAAGGCCCGGAAGGGCCCGGCTGGCGGGCCCCGCGGCGGGCCCCGTGACGGCTCCTGTGACGGCTCCCGCCCGGCCGCGCCCGGCCGGTCGCCGTGGTCCTCGGCGAAACCGCGGCGGTGTTCAGCTCAGTCGCTCGATGACCATCGCCATGCCCTGGCCGCCGCCCACGCACATCGTCTCCAGGCCGAACTGCTTGTCGTGGAACTGAAGGCTGTTGATCAGCGTGCCGGTGATGCGCGCGCCGGTCATGCCGAAGGGGTGGCCGACGGCGATGGCGCCGCCGTTGACGTTGACCTTGTCCAGCGGCAGGCCGAGGTCCCGGTAGGACGGGATCACCTGGGCGGCGAAGGCCTCGTTGATCTCGGCCAGGTCGATGTCGTCGATGCTCAGCCCGGCCCGCTTCAGCGCCTGCTTGCTCGCCTCGACCGGTCCGTAGCCCATGATCTCGGGGGAGAGACCGGAGACGCCGGTGGAGACGATCCGGGCCAGCGGGGTCAGGCCCAGCTCGCGCGCCTTGGTGTCGGACATGATCACGAGCGCCGCGGCGCCGTCGTTGAGCGGGCAGCAGTTGCCCGCGGTGACCAGGCCGTCCGGCCGGAAGACCGGCTTCAGGCCCTGCACGCCCTCCAGGGTGACGCCCGCGCGCGGGCCGTCGTCCTTGGCGACCACCGTGCCGTCCGGCGTCGTCACCGGGGTGATCTCGCGCTCCCAGAAGCCGTTCTTGAGGGCTTCCTCGGCGAGGTTCTGCGACCGGACGCCGAACTCGTCCATGTCCTGGCGGCTGACGCCCTTGGTCCGGGCCAGGTTCTCCGCGGTCTGCCCCATCGAGATGTACGCGTCCGGCACGAGGCCGTCCTCGCGCGGGTCGTGCCAGCTCGCACCGGACTCCTCGGCGCGGGCGGCGGTGCGGGCCTCGGCGTCGGCGAACAGCGGGTTGTGGGTGTCCGGCCAGCTGTCGGAGTTGCCCTTGGCGAACCGGGACACCATCTCGACACCGGCCGAGATGAACACGTCGCCCTCGCCGGCCTTGATGGCGTGCAGCGCCATGCGGCTGGTCTGCAGGGAGGAGGAGCAGTAGCGGGTGACCGTACAGCCGGGAAGGTGGTCCATCCCCATCTGCACGGCGATGATGCGGCCCAGGTTGTTGCCCTGCTCGCCGCCGGGGAGACCGCAGCCGAGCATCAGGTCGTCGATGTCCCTGGGGTCCAGCTCGGGGACCTTGGCCAGTGCGGTCCGGATGATCGTGGCGGTCAGGTCGTCCGACCGCAGGTCCTTCAGCGAGCCCTTGAAGGCCCGGCCGATGGGGGAACGGGCAGCAGAGACGATCACGGCTTCGGGCATCACGCGGCTCCATGAGGGCTGGAAGGCTGTCTGGCTGGACTGCTCTGGAAGTTACCCGGACGTACTGCTGAGGTCACCCGACTGTGCGTGTGATGCGGGCCTCTTTTCTAAGCGACCGCTCAGTCAGTCGGCTCGGGCGGTCCGGGACGAGGTACCCGTATCGGTGCCCGGGGGCCGGTCCGCCCGGGTGGAGCCGCCCCGCTCCCCCGGATGCGGATGCGGGTGCGGCTCTGTGGCCGCAGGCAGGCGCCGCCGCCTGCGGTGCTTGAGGAGCGCCCAGGGCGCCCGAGCCGCGGTGACCTCCGTACCGGCCTCCCTGGCCGCCTGGGAGGCCGCCTTGGCCACCGGCAGCATGTCCTCGCGCCGGGCGCCGTCCAGATGATCGGACTCCGGCCACAGCCCCAGCACCGCGCAGACCGTCGGCAGGAGCGCCATCGCGGCCGTCGCGTAGCCCTCCGCCGAGGGGTGGTAGTTGTCCGGGCCGAACAGCTCCCGCGGGTTCGCCTCGAACTCCGGGCCCAGCAGGTCGCCCAGCGACACCGTGCGCCCGCCCTGCTCCACCGAACCGATCGTCTGCGCCGCCGCCAGCTGCCGGCTCACCCGCCGGGCCAGCCACCGCAGCGGCTGGTAGACCGGCTCGATCGTGCCGAGGTCCGGGCAGGTGCCGACCACCACCTCGGCCCCCGCCGTACGCAGCCTGCGCACCGCCGTGGTCAGACAGCGCACCGACTGGGTCGCGGGCATCCGGTGCGTCACGTCGTTCGCCCCGACCATGATCACGCAGATGTCCGGGGCCCCGGACGGATCCGACAGCAGCAGCGACACCTGCCGCTCCAGGTCGTCCGACCGGGCCCCCGGCTGCGCGACGTTGCGCAGATCCACCGGCCGCTCCGAGACGGCCGCGAGACCCGAGGCCACCAGTGCCCCCGGTGTCTGCCCGGCCCGCCGCACGCCCTGCCCGGCCGCCGTGGAATCCCCCAGCATCCCCAGCCGCAGCGGGTCCGCCGGTCCGGCGAACGCCACCCCGTACCGCCCGTCCGCGCTCGGCGGGACCGGTGCGGTGCCGCCGCCCACCAGCCGCTTCGCCAGCTGGACCTCCGCCAGCACGACCCCTACCGCCGCGGCGCCCAGCAGCCCGACGCTGCCGCCGCCGTAGGCCGCGCCCGCCGCGATCCGCCGTGCCACCCTCGCTCTCGACACAGTCCGGTCCACCTCCTCGTCGCCTTACGACCCCGCACACGGCCGCCGGCGTCGCGGCATCCGCGGCGTCCGGCGAATCGCGGGTGAGGTCGTCACCGCCGTACACAGAGCTAACTGCCCCCAAGGGACCGTTGTTCAATCGCTTCGCCCAATCCCGTCCCCGTACGCATACTCTTGCGGCACCATCTCGGAGACCCCGGAGTACACGGTGCAATTCCACGATTCGATGATCAGCCTCGTAGGCAACACCCCGCTGGTGAGGCTGCGCAGTGTGACGGCAGGCATCCAGGCGACGGTCCTGGCCAAGGTCGAGTACTTCAACCCCGGCGGCTCGGTCAAGGACCGGATCGCCCTTCGCATGATCGAGGCCGCCGAACAGAGCGGCGAGCTGCAGCCCGGAGGCACGATCGTCGAGCCGACGAGCGGCAACACGGGCGTCGGCCTGGCGATCGTCGCGCAGCAGAAGGGCTACAAGTGCATCTTCGTCTGCCCGGACAAGGTGTCCACGGACAAGATCAATGTGCTGCGCGCCTACGGGGCCGAGGTCGTCGTCTGCCCGACGGCGGTCGACCCCGATCACCCGGACTCCTACTACAACGTCTCCGACCGGCTGGTCCGTGAGACGCCGGGAGCCTGGAAGCCCGACCAGTACTCCAACCCGAACAACCCGCGCTCCCACTACGAGACCACCGGTCCCGAACTGTGGGAGCAGACGGACGGGAAGATCACCCATTTCGTGGCAGGGGTCGGCACCGGCGGCACGATCAGCGGCACCGGCCGCTACCTGAAGGAGGCCAGCGGCGGCGCGGTCAAGGTCGTCGGCGCGGACCCGGAGGGCTCGGTCTACTCGGGCGGCTCCGGGCGGCCGTATCTGGTCGAGGGCGTCGGCGAGGACTTCTGGCCGACCGCGTACGACCGGACGGTCACCGACGAGATCGTCGCCGTGTCCGACAAGGACTCCTTCCAGATGACCCGCCGGCTCGCCAAGGAGGAGGGCCTGCTGGTCGGCGGCTCCTGCGGGATGGCGGTCGTCGGCGCCCTGGAGGTCGCGAAGCGGCTGGGGCCGGACGACGTGGTCGTCGTCCTCCTGCCGGACAGCGGGCGCGGCTACCTGAGCAAGATCTTCAACGACGAGTGGATGGCGGACTACGGCTTCCTGGAGGACACCGGTCCCTCCGCACGCGTCGCGGCCGTCCTCGACTACAAGGAGGGTCCGATCCCGACCCTCGTCCACATGCACCCGGAGGAGACCGTCGGCGAGGCGATCGAGGTCCTGCGCGAGTACGGCGTCTCGCAGATGCCGATCGTGAAGCCGGGCGCCGGCCACCCGGACGTGATGGCCGCCGAGGTCATCGGCTCGGTCGTCGAGCGGGAGCTGCTGAACGCGCTCTTCGCCGAGCACGCCTCGCTCTCCGACCCGCTGGAGAAGCACATGTCGCCGCCGCTGCCGCAGGTCGGCTCCGGCGAACCGGTCGAGGACCTGATGGCGGTGCTCGGCGGTACGGGCGCGGCGGACGCGGCGATCGTGCTGGTGGAGGGCAAGCCGAAGGGCGTGGTCAGCAGGCAGGACCTGCTGGCGTTCCTCGCCAGGGACGCGGCGGCCCCCGGCACCAAGCCGTAGCGCGGGCCCGGCGTACGGGCTTCGTGAAAACGGTACGAGCGCGACACGTACCCGCAGCACCGGCTTAACACGGCTCGGGCAGATTGGTGGGTGTCGGCGGGGAGACCCGCCGGCACCGTACGGCGACACGGACTACGGAGCGGCTCCCGGACCTCCACTGTCGCCCGGATGCGAGACCGGCCCTGACCCGGACCGCGTCCCTCGCGGGGACCGCCGTCGTCCCGCCCCCCGGGAAACCGGGGGTGCGGCGGTCCCCGCGACACATCTGCGCGCGGGGTTCCCGCGCGCCCACCGCTCTCAGCCGGCCGCTGCGCCCACCGCTCTCAGCCGGCCGGTGGGGTCGCCCGGTTCCGGCGGCCACTCATTCCTCCCAGTCGGACTTCTGCGTCTGCCGCTCGTCGTCCCGGCGCCGGAAGAGCCGCCCGCCGCGGGCGGCCTGGAAGGCGTTGACACCGACGATCCCGAGCCAGGCCACGACCAGCCCCTGGATGCCCGCGTTGGCGACGCCGATGGCCGACAGCGGGATGGCCAGGACCAGCGAGACGATCGCGAATCCGTACCGCTCACCGAAATGCCCCGCGGGAGGCCGCGGCGGACGGGCCCCCCTGGCGACGACGATCTGCTGCTCCGCGAGATGACGCCTGAC
This sequence comes from Streptomyces sp. NPDC050423, assembly GCF_040655445.1. Taxonomy (NCBI): domain Bacteria; kingdom Bacillati; phylum Actinomycetota; class Actinomycetes; order Kitasatosporales; family Streptomycetaceae; genus Streptomyces; species Streptomyces sp. NPDC050423. The sequence continues at coordinate 40,898 of NZ_JBFAJY010000045.1, read as the reverse complement.
CCGCCGGTCCAGCGTGCCGTCGAGCCGCTGCTCGACCTTTTCGAGAAATGACTCGACGAGCGCGGACTCGTACTCGGCCCCCAGCTCACTGCGGGCTTGAAGGGTGGCGTTGAGCTCCTTCTTGAGCTCGGTGTCGGGTGCGTCCATATCCCTACGGTACGAAGCCGCGGTGGCCGGGTCAGTGGGGCTAACCCCCGTGTTTGTGCCGGAGCGCGCCCCCGGCGGCGCCGGCGCCGGCTCCTCCCTCGCGGGGCGTCTGCATATGGACATGCAGACGCCTTGCTGGCTGAATGGATTCGTCGGTGCCGGACGGCGGCGCGACGGACCTACCGAGGGGACAGGATGAGCGGGAGCAGCCCGGCCGCGAGGTTGCAGCAGCTGTTCGAGGGGCGCAGGCTCACGCCCACCCAGCGGCGCATCGCGCACTCGATGGTGCGCAGGGCGGGCGACGCCCCGTTCCTGTCCAGCGTCGAGCTGGCCGAACTGGCCGGGGTGAGCCAGCCCTCCGTCACCCGGTTCGCCGTGGCGCTCGGCTTCGACGGCTACCCCGCGCTGCGCAGACATCTGCGCGAGGTCTCCCCGGCCGGGCCCGTCGCGGGCGCCGGGGAGGACACGTGCAACGAGTACCAGCAGGCGGTGCTCGCCGAGATCGAGAACCTGCGCCACCTCGCCGAACTGCTCGCCGACCCGGGCCCGGTCGAGCGGGCCGGGCGGCTGCTCGCCGCCTCGCGCCCACTGCCCGTGCTCGGGCTGCGCGCCGCCTCCTCGCAGGCCCGGGGCTTCGGGTACTTCGCCGCCAAGGTCCACCCCGACGTCCGGGTCCTCGACGAGGGCGGCAGCATGCTGCACGACCGGATCGACGCCGCCCGGCGGGCCGGGGCCAGCGCGCTGATCTGCTTCGCGCTGCCGCGCCATCCCCGGGAGGTCGTGGACGCCCTCGCGTACGCGCGGGAACAGGGACTGACCGTGGTGTCGGTCGCGGACTCCGCCTTCGCCCCGGTGGCCGGTCACAGCGATCTGCTGATCCCGGCGGCCGTCGGGACCGGGCTCGCCTTCGACACGGCGTGTGCGCCGATGCTGCTCGGACGGGTGCTGCTGGAGTCCATGTGCGACGCCCTGCCGGACGCGCAGGCGCGGCTGGAGGAGTTCGACGCGCGGGCGGCGGCGCGCGGCCTGTTCGTCGAGTGAACCGCGCGGCATCAAGGAACCACGCGGCATCGAGTGAACCGCGCGGCGCCGCTTCTCAGACTTCGCTCATGTACGGCCCCTGATCTGCGCCCACGGAACGAGCACAGGGCCCGTCGGCCAGGGGTAAACAACTGTTCCTATTTCTTCAGTGGATCTGCGGTGTTCTCTGTGAATGCCTTGGCGTTGTGAAGCTTTCGGAGTGGGCGGCGCGTAATGGTGTGCATTACCGGACTGCGTGGGCGAGGGAGGGCCGGATGCCGGTCCCGGTCGTTCAGACGCCGTCGGGTACGTGGTTGGTGACGGAGCCCGTGGTGGAGTCGGCGGGCCGGGTGGTGGTGTATTGCCGTGTGTCGTCGGGTGATCAGAAGGCGGATCTGGAGCGGCAGGTGGCGCGGACGGTTCAGGGCGCGACTGCCCGGGGCTTCGCGGTGTCCGAGGTGGTGACGGAGGCCGGGTCCGGCTTGAACGGGTGCCGCCGTAAGCTGCACGGGCTTCTGGCCGATCCGGGGGTGGGGACGGTCGTGGTCGAGCATCGTGAGCGTCTTGCCCGGTTCGGCGTCGAGTACCTCGAAGCGGCTTTTTCGGCCTCGGGGCGGCGTCTGCTGGTACTTGACCCGGCCGAGACCGCCGATGACCTGGTGCGGGACGTCGCCGAGGTCCTCACCTCGATGTGCGCCCGCCTGTACGGCCGGCGCTCGGCGAAGAACCGGGCCGCCCGGGCTGTCGCGGCCGCCACCGCCCCGCAAGACGTGGCCGGAGACCTGGACCCCGCCATGGTGGGGTTGAAGCCCCGTGGAGCCGACCGCAAGACCCGCACCACCCGCCCGCGCCACCTGGCCGGGACGGGGCGGGCAGGTGGCACAATCCCCAGCCCCAGGGTGGGCGGGACAGAAACGGGAGACCGTCAACAGGACACCAGAACGCAACTCGCACTCTGGTGACACCGTCACGGACCATTCCGGCAGAAACGCCGGAATTGCTGAGATCTACTGATGATTAAAGCAACGGTACGGACGTGGGGCGCGGAGCGCAGTCGTTGGCCAGGGTGGCCGTGATCGTACGGGCCGGCGCGGCACCGATGTGGTGGCCGGGGCTGCTCGCCGCGGCCATCGGGGCACTGGTGCCGGGGCTCACCGGCCGGCGCGTCGGACTGCTGGCCGGGGCCGCGCTGTTCCTGGTCACGATGGCCGTCGTGGCGCTGTCGCGCGGCAAGCGGTACGACCGACTCGCCCGGGGTGCCACCCGGGCCGGCCGCGCCGACTTCCTCCAGGACCGGGCCGTGACCGTGCGCAACTGGCGCCGTGGGCACCGCTGGTGGCTGCTCGGGGCGTTCCTGGCGACTGTCGCGAGCGCGTTCGTGGTGCCCGGGGCGGGCGGGCTGCTGCTCGCGGGGGCCGGGGCCGGGCTCTGGGCCAAGGCCGTCCGGATCGGGCAGCGGGAGCGCCGGGACGACGTCCTGTACTGGGTCCGTGCGGACTGGGTGGAGCGCGGCCGGCCCACCGGCAAGCCGGTCAAGGCGTACCGGACGACGGGGCCGGTGGCCGGGGACGCCGCACCCGGTGGGGCGCGGCGCTCCCGCTGACCGGCCGGTCAGACCTCCAGTTCCGCCTCGATCCTCTTGAGCTGGTGACGGGCCATGGCCAGGTTGGAGCGGCCCGAGTCCAGCACCAGGTAGAGGAACAGGCCGTTGTTGCCACGGGACTTGAGCAGCCGGATCAGGTGGTACTGGGTGCCCAGGGTGATCAGGATGTCCTCGATCTCGTCCTGGATGCCCAGGTGCTCCATGGTGCGGAGCTTGGCGCGCACGACGTCGGTGTTGCCGGCCGCCGCGACCTCCAGGTTGAATTCCTTGCCGCCGCCGAGGGTGCCCAGCGCCATGCCGCTCGTGTAGTCGACGAGGGCGACACCGACGGTGCCCTCGATGGACGTCATCGCTTCCTTCAGTGACGCTTCGGTGTTCGCCATGAGTGCTCGTTTCCTTTCCCTGACCGGCCGTGATGACCGGTTCCGTTTCCTGGGTGCGAGAGCTGGGGGGCGGGTCATGTCGTGCGGTGGGGCAGGGTGCCCGGCTGTTGCGGGGTGCGTGGCAGCGGCGGGCGTGCGCCGGGCGCGGGCTGCGGGGTGCGTTCCAGTGCGGCGTCGACGAGCTGACCGATCCTGGTGCCGGCCCGGCGGCCCTCCAGATGGAGCCTGCCGACGTTGATCCGGTCCTCGGCCAGCAGGGTCAGTACGGCCGACGACCCCGCGGCGTACGCCGCGATGTACCCCGTCCCGCCCCGTACGAGGAGTTCACGGAAGCCGCCCCGGCCGGTCGCCTCCGTCATCCGGATCGAGACCCCCAGCGCGGCCGCGGTCAGTGCGGCGACTCCTTCGGCCTCCACCCCCGGGGTGTCGTGGGCGAGGACGAGTCCGTCGGTGCTGGCCGCCAGGGCGCCGGCGAGGAGCGGCACCCGCGCCCGCAGCCGCTGGAGTTCGGCCAGGACATCCTGCACTTCGGCCTCGGGCACCATCAGCTGTCTCCTCCCGGCACGCTGTCTGAGCGCGCGTATCACAAGGCCTCCAATGCGTCTCGGAGCCGGCGCAACAGGGCGACGTCGGGGTCGGCCGTGACCTCGGGCAGCTCGATCCGGGCGGCCGGTCCCGTCGGCAGGCGGACCGCTTCCACCAGCCCGGAGGCGGCCAGCCGCCGTAGGTCCACCAGGGTGTGGAACGCCGATCTGCCCAGCTCCTGGGCGATGTCCGTCGCGGTGCACACCCCGTCCACGCGCTCCAGTACGCGGCGCTGGCGCGGTGGTACAGGGGAGTCGACCGGGCGGCCGGTCCGTACGAGCGGGGCGCTGTCGCCCGCCGCCTCGGGCCAGATCCGGTCCAGCAGCTCCCGGCGCCGGAGCGTCTCGCGCTGCACGGCGTCCACCGGCACGGGGCGGACCGGGCCGATCCAGTGGGCGACCCCGTAACGGAAGCGGGCCGGGGTCCGGGTCGGGGCGAGGGCGAAGAACGCCGCGTCGTACAACGCCCCCAGGTGGCACAGCTCCAGCGCGCCGCCCGCCACCCGGCCGCTGTCCACGAGGTAGCGGCCGACCCGCTGCCCGGAACCCGCCTGGGCGACCGCGTCCCACCAGCCGTCGCGGTGCAGGGCGCCGCCCCGGGTGAGCAGGACGTCGATACCGGGCGTGGCCGGGCTCTCGGCGTGCACCACCTTGCCGTCGGCGAGGTAGAGGGTGCCCCGGTCGCGCATCAGGGCGCCGGTGGCCCGTTCGGCGGCGAGGCGCTGGAGCATGGGCGAGAGCGCGGCGGCGGGGGCGGGCGCGGGGGTGGTCGTTCTCATGCCAGGACCAGCCGCGCGGCCGTCTCGCCCAGCCGTATCCGGGCCAGGGCCAGATTGCCCTCCGCGCGGTCCAGCCACAGGTGGAGGAAGACGCTGCTGTCGAAGTCCGTCTCGATGAACCGGAGGATGTGGTACCCGGCCCGGGTGGTGACGATGACGTCCTCGACGGGGGGCCCCGTCCCCGTGACGCCGTTGCCGACGGCGGTCGGCGGCTGCGGTAACTCCAGGGCGAAGGCGGGCTGCTCGGCCGCCATCCGTGCCACCTCGGCCGTCTCGGCGGCGGTGGCCTCGTGGTCGCCGTTGGGCGAGTCACCGATGGTGCCGAGAGCGAGACCGCTCGTCCAGTCGACCACGGCGGCACCACGGGCACCGGGCAGTCTCATGACGTCGAGCAGGCACTCGTCGATTCCGGGCACGCGGACTCCCCTCCGACGCTGTGTGCGGCTGTGACCCAGAGGTTACGCAACGTGCTCACGCCTGGTGGAGGTTCTGGCATTTTCCACAGGTACATGCGGCCGGCGGTGGAAAATGCCCGCCACGCACCGGAATGAGGCCGTCCGCACATCGGAAGGACGCCGTCCGGGCGTCGTCCGGGACCGGGTCGCGCCACCCTGTTGACTGGACGTATTCAGCCGATCAAGATGTGAATAGAAAATTCACAGTCGCGAGGAGGCATTGCCATGTCAGGACCCCGCCCCGTACGGGCACCGCGCGGTACCGAGCTGAGCGCCCTGGGATGGCAGCAGGAAGCCGCGCTGCGGATGCTGCAGAACAACCTGGACCCCGAGGTCGCCGAGCACCCCGACAAGCTCGTCGTCTACGGCGGCACCGGCAAGGCGGCCCGCGACTGGCGCTCGTTCGACGCGATGGTGCGCACGCTCCGGACGCTCAAGCAGGACGAGACGATGCTCGTCCAGTCCGGGCGTCCGGTCGGCGTCATGCAGACGCACGAGTGGGCCCCGCGGGTCCTGATCGCCAACTCCAACCTCGTCGGGGACTGGGCGAACTGGGAGGAGTTCCGCCGCCTGGAGGCGCTCGGGCTCACCATGTACGGCCAGATGACCGCCGGATCGTGGATCTACATCGGCACCCAGGGCATCCTCCAGGGCACGTACGAGACGTTCGCCGCCGTCGCCGCGAAGCTGCATTCAATCGGCAAAGGGGTCGGCGGCACGCTGGCCGGGACGATCACGCTGACCGCCGGGCTCGGTGGCATGGGCGGCGCCCAGCCCCTCGCCGTGACGATGAACGACGGCGTCGCGATCTGTATCGACTGCGACCCGCGGGCCATCGAGCGCCGCATCGAGCACCGCTTCCTGGACGTGCGGGCCGACTCCCTGGAGCACGCGCTCCAGCTCGCGGTCGAGGCACGGGACGCCCGCAGGCCGCTCTCCATCGGGCTGCTCGGCAACGCCGCGGAGCTGCTGCCCCGGATGCTCGCCGAGGGCGCCCCGGTCGACATCGTGACCGACCAGACCAGCGCGCACGACCCGCTCGCCTATCTGCCGCTGGGGGTCGACTTCGACGACATGGCCGACTACGCCACCGAGAAGCCCGCCGACTTCACCCTGCGTGCCCGTGAGTCGATGGCGAAGCACGTCGAGGCGATGGTCGGCTTCATGGACGCGGGCGCCGAGGTCTTCGACTACGGCAACTCCATCCGCGGCGAGGCGCAGCTCGCGGGCTACGGGCGGGCCTTCGACTTCCCGGGCTTCGTGCCCGCGTACATCCGGCCGCTCTTCTGCGAGGGCAAGGGCCCCTTCCGCTGGGCGGCCCTGTCCGGCGAGGCGTCCGACATCCACAAGACCGACAGGGCGATGCTCGAACTCTTCCCGGAGAACGAGTCGCTGCACCGCTGGATCAAGATGGCCGGCGAGCGTGTCCAGTTCCAGGGGCTGCCCGCCCGTATCTGCTGGCTCGGCTACGGCGAGCGGGACCGGGCCGGCGAGCGGTTCAACGACATGGTGGCGAGCGGTGAGCTGGCCGCGCCGCTGGCCATCGGGCGCGACCACCTGGACTGCGGCTCCGTGGCCTCCCCCTACCGGGAGACCGAGGCCATGCTCGACGGGTCCGACGCCATCGCCGACTGGCCGCTGCTGAACGCGATGGTCAACGTGGCGTCGGGGGCGTCCTGGGTCTCCATCCACCACGGCGGCGGCGTGGGCATGGGCCGCTCCATCCACGCGGGCCAGGTGACGGTGGCCGACGGGACGAAGCTGGCCGGCGAGAAGATCCGCCGGGTGCTGACCAATGACCCCGGCATGGGTGTCATCCGGCACGTGGACGCCGGGTACGACATCGCGGAGTCGGTTGCCTCGGACAAGGGCGTGCGGGTGCCGATGCGGGAGGGCGAGGCGTGACGGCGCCGCGCGGACCCCGGCCGACCCTGTCCTTCCGGGACATGTGGCGGGAGCTCGCTCCCATCGGACGGCACCCGGACAGCGGCGGCTACCGCCGTTACGCCTGGACCTCCGCCGACACCGACTGCCGTACCTGGTTCCGGGCGCAGGCCGAGGCGCGCGGGCTGGCCCTTGAGACCGACCGCAACGGCAACCAGTGGGCCTGGCTCGGCGACCCCCTGGCCGGGGACGCCGTCGTCACCGGGTCGCACCTCGACTCGGTGCCGGACGGCGGCGCCTTCGACGGGCCGCTCGGTGTCGTCTCCTCCTTCGCCGCGCTCGATGAACTCCGCGGCAGGGGAGTGGAGTTCACCCGGCCGCTGGCGATCACCAACTTCGGTGACGAGGAAGGCGCCCGCTTCGGCCTCGCCTGCGTCGGCTCCCGGCTCGCCGCCGGGCAGCTGACCGTCGAGGCCGCGCACCGGCTGCGGGACGGGGACGGTGTCCCGCTCCCGCGGGCCATGGAGGCGGCCGGGTACGACCCCGACGCCATCGGGCCGGACCCCGAACGGCTCGCCCGGATCGGCGCGTTCGTCGAGCTCCACGTCGAACAGGGCCGCGCCCTCGACCTGACCGGCGACCCCGTCGGCATCGCCTCCGCGATCTGGCCGCACGGACGCTGGCGGTTCGACTTCCGGGGCGAGGCCAACCACGCGGGCACCACCCGGCTCGCCGACCGGCGCGACCCGATGCTCACGTACGCCGAGACGGTGCTGGCCGCCCGCCGGGAGGCGGAGCCGGCCGGCGCCCTCGCCACCTTCGGCAAGATCGCCGTCGAGCCGAACGGCGTCAACGCCATCCCCTCCCTCGTGCGCGGCTGGCTCGACTCCCGGGCCGCCGACCAGGACACCCTGGACACCGTCGTCGCCGGGATCGAGCGGGCCGCCCGGGAACACGCCGAACGGGCCGGTATCGATCTCGACGTCGTACGGGAGTCCTTCACGCCCGTGGTGGAGTTCCAGCACGCCCTGCGCGACGAGCTGGGAACGATCCTGAAGGGTGCCGCCACCCGTGGGGACGGCCGCGCCGTCCCCGTACTCGGCACCGGAGCGGGACACGATGCGGGTATTTTGTCCGCTTCGGTCCCTACCGCCATGCTGTTCGTCCGGAACCCCACCGGGATCTCGCACTCGCCGGCCGAGCACGCCGCCGAGGACGACTGCGTGGCCGGGGTGATCGCACTCGCCGACGTACTGGAAGGTCTCGCGTGCCGATGACAACGGAGCCGACGAAGGTCCCCGCAACAGGGTCCGCGAAAGTCCCCGCGAGGGAGCCGGAAACGGTCCCCGCGACGGAGCCGGAAGCCGGGCCGGCGGGCAGGCCCGGCACCGTGACGTACTGGCTCTCCCATGCCTGGCTCGGCACCCATGTCGAACCGGGTGTCGTCCTGGAGGTGGCCGACGGGCTGATCGCCGGGGTGCGGACCGGGGCCGACTCCCCGCCGCCCGGCGCAACCGTGCTGCGCGGCCTCACCCTGCCCGGTCTCGCCAACACCCACTCGCACGCCTTCCACCGCGCCCTGCGCTCCACCGTCCAGGTCGGCTCGGGCACCTTCTGGACCTGGCGCGACACCATGTACCAGGTCGCGTCCCGGCTCACCCCCGACACGTACTACGAACTGGCCCGTGCGGTGTACGCCGAGATGGCGCTGGCCGGCATCACCGCGGTGGGCGAATTCCACTATCTGCACCACGCGCCAGGCGGCACCCCGTACAGCGACCCGAACGCGATGGGCGCGGCCCTGATCGCGGCCGCACGCGAGGCGGGCATCCGGATCACCCTGCTGGACACCGCCTACCTCGCCGCCGGGTTCGGCCGCAGGCCCTCCCAGTACCTGAAGCCCGACCACCACCAGCTGCGGTTCTCCGACACCACCGCCGACGCCTGGGCCGAGCGCGCCTCCCTCCTCAAGGGCGACGAGCACGTCCTGATCGGCGCCGCCGTCCACTCCGTGCGCGCCGTGCCCGCGGCCCAGCTCGCCACCGTCGCGCAGTGGGCGCAGGAGAGGCGGGCGCCGCTCCATGTCCACCTCTCCGAGCAGACCGCGGAGAACGACGCCTGCCTCGCCACCCACGGCTGCACCCCCACCCGGCTCCTCGCCGACCACGGGGTGCTCGGCCCGCGCACCACCGGCGTCCACAACACCCATCTCACCGGGGAGGACATCGCGCTGATCGGCTCCACGGCCACCGGAACCTGCATGTGCCCGACCACCGAACGCGATCTCGCCGACGGCATCGGCCCCGCCGTCGCCCTCCAGCGCGCCGGCTCCCCGCTGTCGCTCGGCAGCGACAGCCACGCCGTGATCGACCTCTTCGAGGAGGCCCGCGCGATGGAGCTCAACGAGCGCCTGCGCACCCGGGCCCGCGGCCACTGGACCGCGTCCGCGCTGCTGCGTGCCGCCTCCGTGGACGGCCATGCCGCGCTCGGCCGGCCCGACGCGGGCATCCTCGAACCGGGCGCGCCCGCCGACCTCGCGACCATCGCCCTGGACTCCGTCAGAACAGCGGGGCCGGTCCCCAGACTGGCTGCCGAAGCAGCCGTATTCGCCGCCTCCGCGGCCGATGTGCGCCATACGGTGGTCGCCGGACGGCACATCGTGCGCGACGGACATCACACGCTGGTCCCCGACGTCCCCGCGGCACTCGCCAAGGCCATCGCGGCCCTGCACCGCTGAGCGCTCCCGGGGAGCCGCCCGCCCCCGCGCCCCCGCCGAAGCCGACACGCAAGGAGAGCAGTCCCCCGATGACGACGACCGCCATCACCCACATCGCCGCACTGGTCACCAACGACCCCTCCCTCGGTGACGATTCCCCCCTCGGACTGATCCAGGACGCGGCCGTCGTCATCGAGGGCGACCGGGTCGTCTGGACCGGTGAATCCAGCAAAGCACCCGCCACTGACAACGCCGTGGACGCGGCCGGCCGGGCCGTGATCCCGGGCTTCGTCGACTCCCACTCGCACCTCCTCTTCGCGGGCGACCGCACCCAGGAGTTCAACGCCCGGATGTCCGGCCGGGCCTACACCGCGGGCGGCATCCGCACCACCGTCGCCGCCACCCGCGCCGCCACCGACGAGGAGCTCGACGCCAACGTCGCCCGCTACCTCGCCGAGGCGCTGCGCCAGGGCACCACGACCTTCGAGACCAAGTCCGGCTACGGCCTCACCGTCGAGGACGAGGCCCGCGCCCTGCGCATCGCCGCCCGGCACACCGACGAGGTCACCTTCCTGGGCGCCCACATCGTCTCCCCGGACTACGCGGACGACCCGGCCGGCTACGTCGACCTGGTCACCGGTCCGATGCTCGACGCCTGTGCCCCGTACGCCCGTTGGATCGACGTCTTCTGCGAGAAGGGCGCCTTCGACGGCGACCAGGCGCGTGCCGTCCTCACCGCGGGCCGCGCCAAGGGCCTGCACCCCCGCGTCCACGCCAACCAGCTCGGCCACGGCCCCGGCGTCCAGCTCGCCGTGGAACTCGACGCGGCGTCCGCCGACCACTGCACCCACCTCACCGACGCCGACATCGACGCCCTGGCCCAGTCCGCCACCGTCGCCACGCTGCTCCCCGGCGCGGAGTTCTCCACCCGCGCCGCCTGGCCCGACGCCCGCCGCATCCTCGACGCGGGCGCCACCGTGGCGCTCTCCACGGACTGCAACCCGGGTTCCTCGTTCACCTCGTCCATGCCGTTCTGCGTCGCACTCGCCGTGCGCGACATGGGCATGACCCCGGACGAGGCCCTCTGGTCCGCCACCGCGGGCGGCGCCGCGGCGCTGCGGCGCACCGACATCGGGCGCATCGCTCCCGGGGCACGCGCGGACCTGGTCGTCCTCGACGCACCCAGCCATGTCCACCTCGCCTACCGGCCCGGCGTCCCGCTGGTGCACGAGGTCTGGCGGGGCGGCGAGCGCACCGGCGCCCGGCGGCAGGGCTGACTCACGTCGGCAACGCGGAAGGACCTGCCCCTTGTCGGGGCAGGTCCTTGTGTCCGGCAGTCCTCGCGAGATGTCCGGCAGTCCTCGCGAACGCGCTGCGAGGTGCCCGCTCATTCCTCCAGTGTCAGGCCCTTGCGGAGCTTGACCAGGGTGCGGGAGAGCAGCCGCGAGACGTGCATCTGCGAGATACCGAGCTCCTCGCCGATCTCCGACTGCGTCATGTTGGCGACGAACCGGAGCGAGAGGATGGTCCGGTCGCGGCCGGGCAGCGAGGCGATCAGCGGCTTCAGGGACTCGACGTACTCGATGCCCTCCAGTCCGTGGTCCTCGTAGCCGATCCGGTCGGCCAGCGCGCCGTCGTTCTCGTCCTCCTCGGGCTTGGCGTCCAGCGAGCTCGCGGTGTACGCGTTGCTCGCGGCCATGCCTTCGACGACTTCTTCGTTGCTGATGCCCAGGCGGTCGGCGAGCTCGCCCACGGTGGGCGCGCGGTCCAGCTGCTGGGCGAGCTCGTCGCCCGCCTTGGCCAGGTCGAGCCGCAGCTCCTGCAGGCGGCGCGGCACGCGCACGGACCAGCTGGTGTCGCGGAAGAAGCGCTTGATCTCGCCGACGATGGTCGGCATCGCGAAGGTCGGGAACTCGACGCCGCGGCTGAGCTCGAACCGGTCGATCGCCTTGATCAGGCCGATGGTGCCGACCTGGATGATGTCTTCCATCGGTTCGCTGCGGGAGCGGAACCGGGAGGCGGCGAACTTGACCAGGGCCATGTTCAGCTCGACGAGCGTGTTGCGTACGTAGGAGTACTCGTGGGTGCCCTCTTCGAGGGATTCGAGCCGGGCGAAGAGCGTCTTGGAGAGCGCCCTGGCGTCCAGCGGCCCCATCTCGGAGGAGGGCGGGATCTCGGGAAGCTCCGCGAGATCGCCGGTGGTGCCTTCGGTGTCGCTGTGGTCACTGCTGGTGGTGCTGTCGCGCGTACCGTCCAGGACGGCCGCGGCAGGGGAGTCTGATTCGGTCAGTCCCTGAGGACATGCTGACGTCGCGTTGTGGGTACGCGGTTCGTCGAGCCGGGGTGACATGGTCTCCTCCATCGTTCTCGGCATATGGCTGCCGATGCCCATACGTGTTCCTGCGGTGAAGCGGCGCCTCCAAAGCCGGCCATGTTTTGGGTGTCCCCCTACCCTTACCCGGTCCTTGCTGGTCGTTACAAGCTCCAATTACCGCTATATGTCCGGTTTGTTGAGGTCTTCGGCTACCGCGTGGCGCACGGAACGCGTACTGTTTTAAGCACGTCAGCGACAGGTGCAACGCATCTGCACGCACAGTGATGCAGACAGTGACGATCGGTGAAGAGGGACGGGCATGGACCGCGGGACGGTCGGCAGCGCGAACCGGGGTCGGCTTCAGGTCGAGGCCCGGACCGTGGGCCGCAGTGAGGTTGTGACGCCGGTGGGCGAGCTCGATCACCACACGGCCGATCTGCTGCGTGAGCCCCTGGAGAGCGCGGTCGAGCAAGGGCGCGCGCGCCTGGTGGTGGACTGCTCGCGACTCGAATTCTGTGATTCCACCGGGCTGAACGTGCTGCTCGGTGCCCGCCTCAAGGCGGAGGCAGCCGGGGGAGGGGTCCATTTGGCCGGAATGCTGCCCGTGGTGGCGCGGGTGTTCGAGATCACCGGGGCCGAGGCGGTTTTCACCGTTCACGGCTCCCTCGTAGAGGCCCTGGACGACTGACCGTGGTGCGTTTCACCACCCCGGCGACCTGATGTGTCGCGCGCGTCACGCGATCCGCGTGGGCGAAGTGGGTGTTGTCACGATTCGGCAGGGCAGGAGACACCCCGGCGAGCCCTCGGCGAGCCGCACGCTCCGTATCCGTCCGGTGCCTGTATCGGCGTCCGTATCTGTATCTGTATCTGTTCAATGGCGACATGGCGACATGGCGAATCGGTGAGGTGAAGCGCTGATGAGCACCACCCGGCAGCATCCGCCGGGCGACCTCGGCCGCGAGCCGGAGGGCGCGGGCGTGGGTGCACGTACCGACGCGGGCACACGCGCGGACGCGGGCGCCGGCGCTTCCTCCGACGGGTCCGCCGAGCGGCAGTGGCGCACGCTGTCGCTGCGGCAGGTCAGCGGCATCGTGCCGACGGCCCGCGATTTCGCCCGCCAGGCGCTTTACGACTGGGGGTGGCTCCCCGCCTCGACCGCCGACCGCCGTGCGGCCGCCGAGGACGTCCTGCTGGTCGTCTCCGAGCTGGTCACCAACGCGTGCCTGCACGCGGAGGGCCCCGACGAGCTCCGTATCGCGTGCACGCCGAAGGCGCTGCGGGTCGAGGTCGTCGACGGCGGCGCGGGACAGCCCGCGCCGCGTACCCCGCACCGGGCCGGCCGGCCCGGCGGGCACGGCATGTTCATCGTGCAGCGGCTCTGCCTGGACTGGGGAGTCGTACGGGTGCCGGGCGCACCCGGCAAGACCGTCTGGGCGGAGCTGGCCGCCCCCGCATAGCCGCACGCGGGTTTCCCCGCCCGCCCAGGGGCCGTACCCCCCCCGGGCCCCACGCCCCTCGAAGAGCGCGCCGGATCGGCGCGCTCTTTGTCTTCCCTCCACAAGGCGCCGGGCGTACCTTGAGCGCCCAATCTGATGTGTCGTCAGTTATTTGGGCCGCGCGGAAGCGGCGCACGGCGACTCCCGGCATGAGGGGAATTCGAGGTGTCGTACCAGAAGCGAACAGCTCTCGCGCTGGCGTCCGGACTGGCGGGGGCGGTGGTGCTGATGGCCGCGCCCGCCGCTCACGCGACGGTCGTGGACGTCAACTACAAGTGCAAGACCCCGATCGGGGACAAGGCCGCCGTGTCGCCCATCGACATCAAGAGCGTCAAGAGCGGCAGCGGCTACAAGCTCACGATGTCCTTCCAGAAGGGCGTCTCCTCCAGCCCGGTCGAACTGGGCAAGGGCGCGATGAACCCCAGCGCGGTGATCAAGGTGGGCGGTGCGGACCCGGGCCGGCTCCAGGTGGCCGGACCGGCCAACTCCGCCGCGATTCCCGCCAACAGCCCCATCAAGATCAGTGATCTGTCGGGGACGTACACCCCGAAGAAGAGCGGGAAGGTCGACTTCACCGCCGGAGTGCTGACCATCAAGGCACTCGGTACGACGACGACCTGCACCCCGTCCAACAACCCCGGCCCCTCGCTCTCCCTCGACGTCAAGGCAGCGGGCGGCGGCGGGGGCGCGCAGAGCGCACCGGACACCGGCGGCTCGCTGCCGAAGACCGGCCCGCTCGACTCGGCGGTGGCGCTCGGCACGCTCGGCGGCACGGTGCTGCTGACCGGCGCGGCCGGGGTGCTGTGGCTGACCAGGCGCGGGCAGCGGGCCACGGGCTGACACCCCGCGAACCGCCGCCGCCGTCACGCACCAGGGAGCCGCCCATGCCGCCGTTGACCGGTCACGCCACCCGATCCGCCCTTGCCGTACCGCTGCTCGCCGCCCTGTGGTGGGCCGTCGCCATGACCGCGTCGGCCGGTGCCACCGAGCATCCGGCCGCCCCGGCGTGGACGGCGCGGCCCGCGGCGAACGGCGCCGGCCGGGACGGCGGCAGACCGTACTTCTACCTGGAGGGCCTGCCCGGCAGCGTCCTCCAGGACCGCCTCTCGGTCACCAACCCGGGGCCGGAGCCGGTGACCGTACGGCTGCGCGGCGCCGACGCGTACAACACCGCGAAGGGCGGCTTCGCGGTACGCGGCGCGCGGGGCTCCACCGGTACCGGGGCCTGGCTGCGGACAGCCACCACCGAGGTGACCGTGCCCGGCCGGACCCGTGCGGAGGTGCCCGTCTCCGTCACCGTGCCCCAGGACGCGCTGCCCGGTGACCACCCGGGCGCGATCGTCGCCGAGAGCGGCGGCCGCTCGGTGGGCGTCCGGGTCCAGCTGCGGGTCGGCGGGCCGACGCTGGCCGCGCTCACGGTCGAGGACGTCACGGTGTCCGGGCGGACCATCCACTACACGCTGGTCAACCGGGGCAACGCGGTCCTCGCGCCCCGTCTCGCCGTCAGCGCCGACGGGGTCTTCGGCAGCCTGCTGCGACGCGACGCCCGCACCTTGCCCGTCGAGCTGCTGCCCGGACAGCGGGTACGGCTCACCGAACCGTGGCGGGACACCCCCGCCCTGGACTCCGCCACCGTCCGGCTGCGCGTCACGGCGGCCGGCGGCGCGCACGGCGAGGCCATCGCCTCGGCGCTCTTCGTCCCGTGGGTGCCGGTGACCGGGGGCGCGCTGCTGCTGGCCGCGGCCGCCGCGGGCACGTACGTCCACCGGCGCCGGCGAGGAGCACGGCGGAACAGGCACGACGACGGGCCCGTCCCGTCCCCTGACCATCAACGGCATTCCGACGAGAGGCACTTGGTGAAGGCGGGAGCGGAATCGTGACTGGATGGACCGGACCGGCGGCACTCCGGAGCGGCTGCCGCGGGCGGGCGGCCCCGCTGTTCGCCGCGCTGCTGGCCGCGATACTGCCCGCCCTGCTGCTGACCGCGACCGGGGCCCACGCCACCGGCCGCAGCGCGGCTGACCCGAAACCGGCGGTCACGCTCTCCGAGAAGCAGGCGGGCAAGGGCGGCGAGATCACCGTCAAGGGCAGCGGCTGGCGGGCGGACACCCTGCTGATGATGCTGGTCTGCGGGCAGTCCAGCCCCGCCCGCGGGGTGATCGGCGGCACCAACTCCTGCGCCAACGCGGACGGCCGCGCCGTCACCACCGACTCCAAGGGCGCGTTCGCCAAGAAGCTTCCGGTCGCGGAGCCGCCCGCGCCCTGCCCCTGCGTGGTGCACGTCGCCACGGTCACCGGGGACCAGGCCGTGGCCGACGCCGTGTTCGTCGTCGCCGGGCACCCCGTCGCCGCACTGCCCAAGCAGGACGGCGACGGAAAGCTCGCCGTCCTCGCCACCACCCGGCTGGAGGGCGACAGCGGGATCCTCACCTGGTTCGGCGCCCCGGCATCGCGCCGTCTCGTCCTCACCGTCGGCAATCTGGGCTCCGCCGCGGTCAAGGACCCGGTCTTCGAGGTCGGCACCGCACACGGCGTCTACGCCCCGCAGTGGGAGGACCGGCAGTGGCGCGGCACCATCGAGCCCGGCCGCAAGGCGCGGATCGAGCTGCCCGTCGAGCTGACGGCGGGCGCCCACGGCGACTACCAGGTCTCGCTGAAGTACGGCACGAAGGTGCTGGCCGAACAGCCCTGGGGGGTCGGCCGCCCCTGGGGCGTGACGTTCTTCTGGATCCTGCTCTGCCTCGTCGTGCCCGCCGCCGTGTTCCGTATCGGCATGGCGGTCGTCGACAAGGTGCGCCCGCGCTCCGCGCACGCGGCGGCCCGGTCGCGCCGCGGCCCCGGCCGGTTCGCCGATGTGACAGCCCGGTTGCCGAGGCTGCGGCGGGCACCCGCGCCGTCCGAGGGCACCGCGCCCGCGGCGGGCGCGAGCACCACCACGGCCGCGCTGCCGTGGTTCACCCCTGATTCCGCACCGTCAGAGCACAGACCGACGACGAAGGGACATTCGTGAGTACGCAACGCAGGACGGTCGCGGCGGGAGTCGCGATGATGATCGGCGGGGCGGGCATGCTGCTGGCCGCCGGCCCGGCCCAGGCCGCCGACATCTCGTACAAGACGGAGTGCATACCCCCGGCCATCTCCGGACTGCCGCCCGTCCAGGGCACCACCCAGGTGCAGCTGACCGCGCCCGCCGAGGCGAAGGTCGGGGACACCGTCGAGGTGGTGTGGAAGACGGTCAAGGGCGCCTCCGACAACCCCGACGTTCTCGATCTGGAGAAGGACACCGTCAAGCCGACCGGCACCATCAAGCTGGGCGGCGCCGCGACCGGCGACCTGAAGATGGACGGGCCGCGGGAGAACCCGGCGATCCCCAGGAAGAGTCCGATGATCATGTCGGACATGAAGGGCTCGCTGAAGCTGGAGAAGGCGGGTGATCTGACGCTGACGCCGGACGCGTACAACCTCAACGTCTCCAAGCCGATCTCCACGGACACCAAGTGCACCCCGAAGGAGACGGTCGCGCCGGGCGCGACGATCAAGGTCTCGGACGGCGGCGGAAGCACGGCCGGCGGTACGACCACCGGCGGTACCGACACCGGAGGGACGACCACCGGGGGCACGACGGACGGCGGTACGGACGCGGGCGGTACGACCGCGGGCGGCACCACGACCTCCGGCACCACGACCTCCGGCGGCTCGACCTCCGGCGGTACGACGGCCGGCGGTACGGACGCCGGCGGCTCCACCGCGGGCTCCGGCGGCAGCGGCGGCGCCACGGACTTCCCTGGCAAGGAAGTCGTCGTGAACTACACCTGTCAGTCGCCCGGCCCGTCGAACGGCATCGCCACCAAGGTGACGATCAACGCCAAGAAGAACGGCGGGAGTTACGCGCTCACGGTGAAGACCGCCAAGGGTGTGATGGACAGCCCTGCCGACCTGCCCGCGGGCGCGCTCAAACCGTCCATGCAGATCGTCATCGGCGGCGCCGACAAGGGCTCCGTCAAAGCCACCGGGCCGGCGAACCCCGAGCCCCTGGAGATAAACAAGCCGGTCAGCCTGACCGATATGACCGGCACGTACAAGCCGGGAGCCTCCGGCAAGTCCACGCTCACCCCCGGCAATCTGACGATCGACGTCACGCTGGGCACCTCGAAGATCAACATCCCGTGCACGGTCAAGGGCGCCGTGAAGGCGTCGCTCGAACTCGACACCACCGCGCAGGAAGGCGGTGCGTCCGGAGGTGACACCGCCGGTTCCGGCGGAGCGGCGGCGGCAGCCGGCGGCACGGCGTCCGGCGGCGGGCTCGCGGCCACCGGCGCCGAGGACAACGGCGCCCTGCGCGCACTCGGCCTGGTCGCCGGCACGGCGATCCTGCTGGGCGGCGCGGTGTTCACGTTCACCCCGTGGCGCAGGCTGAGGTCCGGCCAGTGAGCTGAGTCCCGCACGGCACGACGGAAGGGGCCTTCGCGCCGAACGGTGCGCAGGCCCCTTCCGGCAAGGAACTGCGAGGTCAGTTCACGTCGCCCATGAGCTTCGTGACCTTCCTGCGGTACATCCAGATGCCGAAGCCGGCGACGACCGCGAGTACCGCCTCGACCGCGACGGCGGCCGAGGTGTTCAGGTCGACGTCGAGCTGCGGGGACGTGAGCAGACCGGTCAGGGAGTCGCCCGCGGTGACCGCGAGGAACCAGACCCCCATCATCTGGGAGCTGTACTTCGCCGGGGCCATCTTCGTGGTGACCGACAGGCCGACCGGCGAGAGGCAGAGCTCCGCGACCGTCTGGATGAAGTAGATCGCCACCAGCCACATCGGGCTGACCCTGCCGCCGTTGGCCGCGGTGTCGATCAGCGGGATCATGAAGACGACGAACGAGATGCCGATCAGCGTGAGGCTGGAGGCGAACTTGACGGCGGTGCTCGGCTCCTTGCCGCGCTTGTTCAGCCACAGCCACGCCGAGGCGACCACGGGGGCCGCCGCCATGATGAAGACCGGGTTCAGCGACTGGTACCAGGACGTGGGGAAGTGGAACCCGAACAGGCTGTTCGTGGTCGAGTTCTCACCGAAGATCGACAGGGTCGAGCCGTTCTGGTCGTAGATCATCCAGAAGACGGCGGCGACCACGAAGAACCAGATGTAGCCCGAGAGCTTGGACTGCTCGGTCTCCGTCAGCTCCTTGTCGCGCTTCATCCGGACCAGGACCGCGACCGGGATGACCAGACCGGCGATGGTGATCGGCAGCAGCGCCCAGTCGGCGAAGTTGCCGGTGACGGCGAGCAGACCGTAGAAGACCGTCGCCACGATCAGCCAGACCAGGCCCTTGCGCAGGACGGAGCTCTTCTCCCGCGCCGTCGCCGGAGTGGCGACGACATCGCTCTCCCGGCTCAGATGGCGCGAGCCGAGCAGGAACTGGGTGAGGCCCAGCGCCATGCCGACCGCGGCGAGCGCGAAGCCGAAGTGCCAGTTGACCTTCTCGCCGATGGTCCCGATGGACAGCGGGGCGAGGAAGGCACCGAGGTTGATCCCGATGTAGAAGAGCGTGAAGCCGCCGTCTCGTCGCGGGTCCTTCGGACCGTTGTAGAGGTGGCCGACCATCGTGGAGATGTTCGCCTTGAGCAGGCCGGAGCCGATCGCGACGAGGGCCAGACCCACGAAGAACGTCGCCGGGTTGGGCACAGCAAGCGTGATGTGGCCGAGGATGACGACACCGCCACCGATGGCGACCGTCTTGCGCGGCCCCCAGAAGCGGTCGGCCATCCAGCCGCCGGGCATGGCGAGCAGGTAGACCATCGCCATGTAGACGGAATAGATCGCCGTCGCCGTGGTGGCACTCATGTGCATGCCGCCGGGGGCGATCAGGTACAGCGGGAGCAGTGCCTTCATGCCGTAGAAGCTGTAGCGCTCCCACATCTCGGTCATGAAGAGCGTGGCCAGGCCGCGGGGGTGGCCGAGGAACGTCTTCTCTACGCCAGGGGGACTGGAGGGGTCCTTCGTCAGGCTGGACGCCATGGTCGATCCTTGCTTGCTCGGGACGCGGCGCCTCGTGCGGCGGTACGCGCCCGGTGGGGGGAGGCCGGCACCGACGCGGGTACGCCCACCACGTCGGGATCCACGCCCGGCGCCTTCATTGGCGTTCCGGGCCCGGCCCACAGGTCATTCACTGAATACTTCCGGACTGGCGGGTACCAGCCCTGCACGCAAAAAGGACCCTTGGCGCTAATAGCTGCCCAAAGGTCTTCGAGTGGTGCAACAGGCGTCGAGACACCATACGACACGATAGAACCGGATATGAAAGGACTTGAGACATGAATCACAGGTCAGGGTGCGATCAGGCTCCCACATTCGAAGGTCCGGTCGTGAACGGGACGCAGACCCGCAGGGCTTTTGGATCACCTCACTCCTTGTCCGCTCCGCGGACTACCATCACTCCATGACCCGTGTACTGCTCGCCGAGGACGACGCATCCATCTCGGAGCCATTGGCCCGCGCCCTGCGTCGGGAGGGTTACGAGGTCGAGGTCCGCGAAGACGGTCCGACCGCTCTCGACGCCGGCCTCCAGGGCGGCATCGACCTGGTCGTACTCGACCTGGGGCTGCCCGGGATGGACGGCCTCGAAGTGGCCCGCAGGCTCCGCGCCGAGGGCCACACCGTGCCGGTCCTGGTGCTGACCGCCCGCGCCGACGAGGTCGACACGGTCGTCGGCCTCGACGCCGGCGCCGACGACTACGTCACCAAGCCCTTCCGGCTGGCGGAACTCCTGGCCCGGGTCCGGGCGCTGCTGCGCCGCGGGGCCACCGAGCCCGCCCCGCAGCCCGCCACCCACGGGGTCAGGATCGACGTCGAGTCGCACCGGGCCTGGATGGGCGAGGAGGAACTCCAGCTCACCGCCAAGGAATTCGACCTGCTGCGGGTCCTGGTCCGCGACGCGGGCCGGGTCGTCACCCGCGACCAGCTGATGCGCGAGGTCTGGGACACCACCTGGTGGTCGTCCACCAAGACGCTCGACATGCACATCTCCTGGCTCCGCAAGAAGCTCGGGGACGACGCCGCCAATCCGCGCTACATCGCCACCGTCCGGGGCGTCGGCTTCCGCTTCGAGAAGAGCTGACGTACAGAAGCACTCATGCGCCGACGACTGATCAACTCCACCCTCGCCGTGGTGCTCGTGGTGATCGCCGTCTTCGGCGTCTCCCTCGTCCTCGTCGAGGCCCGCACCATCAGCAGCAGTGCCCAGGAGAGCGTGGACTCCGAGGCGCTGCGGGTGATCAGCGTCATCGAGAGCCGGCTCCTGGGCTCCGAGCGGATCAACCCCGACGTGCTGGCCGAACAGGTCGACGACAAGCGCTACGCCCTGGTGAAGATGCCCGGCCGCGCCCCCATCGAAGTGGGCGAGCGCCCCAGCGGCAGCGTGATCACCGCCACCCAGGTGGGCGAGCACGGCGAGAAGGTCACCATCGAGGAGTCCAGCTCCGCCGTCACCCGCGAGCTCGGCCGCACCCTGATGATCATCGGCGCGGTGGCGCTGCTGGCCATCGTCTCCGCCGTGCTCCTCGCCGTACGCCAGGCCAACAGGCTGGCCTCGCCGCTCACCGACCTCGCCGAGACCGCGGAACGCCTGGGCTCCGGCGACCCGCGCCCGCGCCACAAGCGGTACGGGGTGCCGGAGCTGGACCGGGTCGCAGATGTCCTGGACTCCTCCGCCGAACGGATCGCCCGGATGCTGACCGCGGAGCGCCGGCTCGCCGCCGACGCCTCCCACCAGCTCCGTACGCCGCTGACCGCGCTCTCCATGCGGATCGAGGAGATCTCCGTCACCGACGACCCGGAGACGGTGAAGGAGGAGGCGAACATCGCCCTCACCCAGGTCGAGCGGCTCACGGACGTGGTGCAGCGGCTGCTGACCAACGCCCGCGACCCGCGGACGGGCTCGGCCGTCGTCTTCGACCTCGACGAGGTCGTCAAGCAGCAGATCGAGGAGTGGCGCCCGGCCTACCGGGGCGAGGGCCGTGCGGTGGTCCGCTCCGGTAAACAGGGGCTGCGAGCCGTCGGCACGCCGGGCGCGGTCGCTCAGGTGCTGGCCGCGCTGATCGAGAACTCGCTGATGCACGGCGGCGGCACGGTGGCCCTGCGCACCCGGGTCACCGGCAACCAGGCGGTCATCGAGGTGACGGACGAGGGCCCCGGAGTCCCCGCCGACCTGGGGGCCCGGATCTTCGAGCGGACCATCAGCGGCCGCAACTCCACGGGCATCGGCCTCGCGGTCGCCAGGGACCTGGCGGAGGCGGACGGCGGCCGCCTGGAACTGCTCCAGCAGCAGCCCCCGGTCTTCGCCCTGTTCCTCAGCCGGGTGGCCCTGAACAGAAAAGAACCGGAACGCCCGGTGAGGTGAGACCGGGCCCTGCTCAGGCCCGGCCCGTCACCACCATCAAGCCCGTCCGTCACGATCAAGTCCGGTCCGGCACAATCAAGCCCGTCCGGCGATTGAGGACAAGGCGTCCGCCCGGACGCCCCCGGGCCATCGATCCGATCCGCCCGCTACCCCCGCGCCGCATCCGCCTCGACCCGCGCGGCGGGCAACGGCACAGGCGCCGAACCGGAAGCCGCCGGAGCAACCGAGGACGGACCCGCCGGCGCCGGCACGGCCCCCGCCTCCGCCGCCTCGCTCAGCACGTCCCCTTTGTCAGGCAGCGCCTTGAACACCCAGCTCCGGTACGACCAGAAGCGGAACAACGTCGCGACACCGATTCCGACGATCTTGAAGACATTGCTCTGGACCGGGCTGTTCCAGCCGAACCCGTACGTCGCCACGTACAGCACCCCGGTCTCGATGACCGCCCCCACCGCGCTGAACAGCAGGAACAGCGTCAGCTCCCGGGTCCGGCCGCTCTTGTCGCGGTCCCGGTACGTCCAGTAGCGGAAGCCCACGTAGTTGCAGAGGATGGCGACGAACGTGGCCAGCAGGCCCGCCCGGACCGTCGGGATGTCCGTGTAGCGCCACAGCAGGTTGGATACCGCGATATTGACGACCAGACCGACCGCACCGACCACGCCGAACTTGGCGATCTCCCGGGCCAGCACATCCAGCCGGGCCCGCAGTGCGCCCCGTTCGCTCATGGTGGTTGCTCAGCCCGTCTGTCGGTTCGTCCGTCGGTTCGTCTTCAGGTTCCGTCAACCCGGCCATGCTAACCAGCCCGCACGTCGGCCGCCTGCGCGTACCGGTGCGGGTGTGGCGAGCCTGTGACACCCGCGAGTCCCCGCGCGGGCGCCCGTGCGGGCCGTCGTCGGGCGGCCCCGGGGCGTGCGGATACCCTGGAGGAGTGACGTTCCCGGTAGTCGGCATGGTCGGTGGCGGTCAGCTCGCCCGTATGACCCACGAGGCGGGCATCCCCCTCGGCATCAAGTTCAAGCTCCTCAGTGACACCGCTCAGGACTCGGCGGCCCAGGTCGTGAATGAAGTCGTCGTCGGCGACTATCGCGACCTGGACACGCTGCGTGCCTTCGCGCGCGGCTGTGACGTGATCACCTTCGATCACGAGCACGTGCCGACCGAGCACCTGCGGGCCCTGGAGGCGGACGGCATCCCCGTGCGCCCCGGCCCCGACGCGCTGGTGCACGCCCAGGACAAGGGGGTGATGCGCGCGAAGCTCACCGAGATCGGCGCGCCCTGCCCCCGCCACCGCATCGTGAAGGACCCGGCCGACGCCGCGGCCTTCGCCCACGAGGCCGGCGGCTTCCCCGTCATCCTCAAGACGGTGCGCGGCGGCTACGACGGCAAGGGCGTCTGGGTGGTCCGCTCCGAGGCGGAGGCGGCTGAACCCTTCCGGGCCGGTGTCCCGGTCCTCGCGGAGGAGAAGGTCGACTTCGTAAGGGAGCTGGCGGCCGACATCGTCCGCTCGCCGCACGGCCAGGCCGTCGCCTACCCGGTCGTCGAGTCGATCCAGGTCGACGGCGTCTGCGACACGGTCATCGCCCCCGCCCCCGAGCTGGACGAGCGCCTCGCGGGCGAGGCCCAGCAGCTCGCGCTGCGGATCGCGGCCGAGCTGGGCGTGGTCGGCCATCTCGCGGTGGAGCTGTTCGAGACCCGCGACGGGCACATCCTCGTCAACGAGCTGGCGATGCGCCCCCACAACTCCGGGCACTGGACGCAGGACGGCGCGATCACCTCGCAGTTCGCCAACCACGTCCGGGCCGTCCTCGACCTCCCGCTCGGCGACCCGCGCCCGCGCGCCGCCTGGACGGTCATGAGCAACGTCCTGGGCGGCGACTACCCGGACATGTACCAGGCGTACCTGCACTGCATGGCCCGCGACCCGCAGCTCAAGATCCACATGTACGGAAAGGACGTGAAGCCCGGCCGCAAGGTCGGCCACGTCAACACCTACGGCGACGACCTGGCGGATGTGCGCGAGCGCGCCCGGCACGCGGCCGACTACCTGCGAGGAACGATCACCGAATGACTTCTCCCTCCTCCGCCGCACCGGTCGTCGGCATCGTCATGGGCTCCGACTCCGACTGGCCCGTCATGGAAGCGGCGGCCAAGGCCCTCGACGAGTTCGAGATCCCCTTCGAGGTCGACGTCGTCTCCGCCCACCGGATGCCGCACGAGATGATCGCGTACGGGGAGAACGCCGCGGGCCGCGGCCTCAGGACGATCATCGCGGGCGCGGGCGGCGCCGCCCACCTGCCCGGCATGCTCGCCTCGGTCACCCCGCTGCCGGTCATCGGCGTGCCGGTCCCGCTGAAGTACCTGGACGGCATGGACAGCCTGCTCTCCATCGTGCAGATGCCCGCCGGTGTCCCCGTCGCCACCGTCTCGGTCGCCGGCGCACGCAACGCGGGCCTGCTGGCGGCCCGTATCCTCGCCGCCCACGACAGCGAGCTGCAGGCCCGCATGGCCGAGTTCCAGAAGGAGCTGAACGACCAGGCCACGGAGAAGGGCAAGCGGCTGCGCGCCAAGGTCCAGGGCGGCGACTCCTTCGGCTTCGGAAAGTAGGGCAGTGATGGACCAGCTGGAGCGGGCCCGGGAACTCCTCGCGGAGCACCCCGTCGTCGACGGCCACAACGACCTCCCGTGGGCACTGCGCGAACAGGTCAACTACGACCTGGACGCCCGCGACATCGCCACCGACCAGTCGGCCCACCT
This sequence comes from Streptomyces sp. NPDC050423, assembly GCF_040655445.1. Lineage (NCBI taxonomy): Bacteria > Bacillati > Actinomycetota > Actinomycetes > Kitasatosporales > Streptomycetaceae > Streptomyces > Streptomyces sp. NPDC050423. The sequence continues at coordinate 16,376 of NZ_JBFAJY010000045.1, read as the reverse complement.
GCACACCGACATCCCGCGGCTGCGCGCCGGCGGCGTCGGCGCCCAGTTCTGGTCCGTCTACGTACGGTCCGACATGGCGGGCGAGGACGCCGTCAGCGCCACCCTGGAGCAGATCGACGCGGTCGCCGAACTGCTGGCCCGCCACCCCGCCGACCTGCGCCGCGCGCTGACGGCCGACGACATGGAGGCGGCTCGGGCCGAGGGCCGCATCGCCTCCCTGATGGGCGCCGAGGGCGGCCACTCCATCAACAACTCGCTGGGCACCCTGCGCGCCCTGCACGCCCTCGGCGTCCGCTACATGACGCTGACCCACAACGACAACATCGCCTGGGCGGACTCGGCGACCGACGAACCGGGCGTCGGCGGGCTCTCGCCGTTCGGCCACGAGGTCGTACGGGAGATGAACCGCACCGGGATGCTGGTCGACCTCTCGCACGTGGCGGCCACGACGATGCGCGACGCCCTGCGCACGTCCACCGCACCGGTGATGTTCTCGCACTCCTCGGCGCGGGCGATCTGCGACCACCCGCGCAACATCCCCGACGACGTCCTGGCGCAGCTCCCGGCCAACGGCGGCATCGCCATGGCGACCTTCGTACCGAAGTTCGTCCTGCCGGAGGCCGTCGCCTGGACCCGGTCCGCGGACGAGAACATGCGCGCACAGGGCCTGCACCACCTGGACACCACCGAGCGGGGCATGAAGGTCCACGCCGCGTTCGAGGCGGCGAACCCCCGCCCGATGGCGACCGTGGCGACGATCGCGGACCACCTCGACCACATGCGCGAGGTCGCCGGGATCGACCACATCGGCATCGGCGGCGACTACGACGGCACCGCGTTCCTCCCGCAGGGCCTGGAAGACGTCGCGGGCTACCCGAACCTGATCGCGGAACTGCTGGGCCGCGGCTGGTCCGCCGCCGACCTGGCCGGGCTCACCTGGCAGAACGCGGTACGGGTGCTGCGCGCCGCGCAGGACGTGTCCCGCGACCTGTCCGCCCGCCGCGGCCCGTCGCACGCCACGATCGAACAGCTGGACGGCTGAGCCGCCCGGCCAGGCCCTGCGGACCCCTCTTGTGGCCCCTCCTAGCAGGCGCAGAGACAGAACGGGTGCCCCGCCGGATCGGCGTACACCCGGAAGGTCCGCTCCCGGTCCTCCGCTTCGAGCACCGTCGCACCCAGCGCCAGCACCTCCCGCTCCGCCGCGTCCAGATCCTGCACGGTCAGATCCAGATGGAACTGCTGCGAGCCGTCCGGACGCGGCCACTGCGGCGGTACGAAGCCGGGCGCGGCCTGGAAGGCGAGCGGCGTGCCGGAGCCTCCCGTGAGATCCACCCAGTCCCCCTGCTGCTCGACCTTCCCGCCGAGCACCTGGGCGTAGAAACCGGCCAGAGCGACGGGATCGGGGCAGTCCAGGACGACGGCACCCAGTACGGCAATAGCCATGACGACTCCTCCTCGGGCAGACATGATCGGAATCGGTTACCGGCAAAGCGGCTCAACCAGTAACCGTTACTGCATACTCCCGTAGTGGGGGTAACGTCGCAACCGAGAATGAGAACCGATGGTGAGTGACGATGAATGAGAGGGACTCCGCCCCCGGCGGACTCGCGCTGATCGAAGCCCTGGTCAACACCCTGGACGTCGAGACGGGTGCGGACACCCTCGACACGGCCGACGGGCGCGCCGAATTCGCCCTCGCCGAGCGGGACGCCCCGGCGGCCCGCGCCCTGCGCGAGGCCCTGCGCACCGTCTGCCTGGCCCACGCGGGCCACCGCCCGCCCGAGGGCGACTCGGTGTCCCTGCTCGACCGGCTGCTCGCCGACGCGCCCCTGCGCGTCACCGTGGACGCGGCGGGCGCCGCGGCGCTGCGCCCCGTCGAGGAGCCGCCCGGACTGACCGCCCGGGTCGCGGCGGCCATCGCCACCGCGTCGGCGGACGGGACCTGGGCCCGGCTCAAGGCGTGCGAGGCGGCGGACTGCCGCTGGGCGTACTACGACCGCAGCCCGGCGGGACGCCGTCGCTGGTGCTCGATGTCGGTGTGCGGTGCCCGCGCGAAGATGCGCACGTACCGCGCGAAGCGCGGCTGAGGGCAGCAGGGAAGGGGCCCGGACCTCCGGGCCCCGGGGATCAGGCCTTCGGCCGTCCCATCGCCCGGAACGTCCACCCGGCCTCGCGCCACACCGCGGGGTCCAGTGCGTTGCGCCCGTCCAGGATGAGCCGGCGGCCGGCGGCCTCGCCCAGCACCGCCGGATCCAGCTCGCGGAACTCCCTCCACTCGGTCAGGTGCAGCACCACATCGGCGCCCCGCACCGCGTCCAGGGCCGTGTCCGCGTAACCGAGTGTGGGGAAGAGACGGCGGGCGTTGTCCATGCCCTTCGGGTCGAAGACCGTCACCTGGCCGCCCTGGAGGTGGATCTGCCCGGCGACGTTCAGGGCCGGTGAATCGCGTACGTCGTCCGAGTCCGGCTTGAAGGTGGCGCCCAGGACGCCCACCCGCTTGCCGAGGAAGGAGTCGCCGCCGACGGCCTCCCTGGCGAGCTCCACCATGTGGCCGCGGCGCCGCATGTTGATGGAGTCGACCTCGCGGAGGAAGGTCAGCGCCTGGTCGGCGCCCAGCTCGCCGGCGCGCGCCATGAAGGCGCGGATGTCCTTGGGCAGGCAGCCGCCGCCGAACCCGATCCCGGCCCGCAGGAACTTCTTCCCGATCCGCTCGTCGTGCCCGATCGCCTCGGCCAGCTTCACGACGTCGCCGTCGGCGGCCTCGCAGACCTCCGCCATGGCGTTGATGAAGGAGATCTTGGTGGCCAGGAAGGAGTTGGCCGAGGTCTTCACCAGCTCGGCGGTCGGGAAGTCCGTCACGACGAACGGCGACCCCTGCGCGACCGGTGTCGCGTACACCTCGCGCAGCACCTTCTCGGCCCGCTCGCTCTCCACCCCGACGACGATCCGGTCCGGGTGCAGCGTGTCGTTGACGGCGAAGCCCTCGCGGAGGAACTCCGGGTTCCACGCCAGCTCGGCCCCGTCGCCCGCGGGTGCGAGCTCGACGAGCCGCGCCGCGAGCCGGGCCGCGGAGCCGACGGGCACGGTGGACTTGCCGACCACCAGGGCGGGCCTGGTCAGAAGGGGGGCGAGCGAATCGAAGGCGCTGTCCACGTAGCTCATGTCGCAGGCGTACTCGCCGTGCTTCTGCGGGGTGTTCACGCAGACGAAGTGCACATCACCGAATTCGGCCACCTCCTCCCACGAGGTGGTGAAGCGCAGCCGCCCGCTGGCGCCCTCGATGCCCGCGACGTGCTTCTTCAGGATCTCTTCGAGCCCCGGTTCGTACATCGGGACCCGGCCGGCCGACAGCAGTTCGACCTTCTCGGGCACGACATCGAGCCCCAGCACCTCGAAGCCCAGCTCCGCCATGGCCGCGGCATGGGTGGCGCCGAGGTACCCGGTGCCGATCACAGTGATCCTGAGGGCCATGTAGTGCTCCTGTGAGATGCGGACAGACGTGCGGTGAACGAGCATAGTCCTGCCACTGAATCGCTCCATTCCGGCTGTCGCGAAGCTCACGGCTCCAGCTCGTATGCCTTTCCCGGGGCGGGCGCCTAAAATTGTGTTACTTAACGGTAGTTAGCATCCTGGGGAGTGAGAGTCTTGGCGGGTTCGACCGATTTCGACCTGTACCGTCCGGCCGAGGAGCACGACATGCTCCGTGAGACGGTGCGTGCGCTCGCCGAGGCGAAGATCGCCCCGCACGCGGCAGCGGTCGACGAGGAGGCCCGCTTCCCGCAGGAGGCGCTGGACGCCCTGACCGCCGCGGACCTGCACGCCGTCCACGTACCGGAGGAGTACGGCGGCGCCGGCGCCGACGCGCTCGCCACGGTCATCGTGATCGAGGAGGTGGCCCGCGCCTGCGTGTCCTCCTCCCTCATCCCGGCCGTGAACAAGCTCGGCTCGCTCCCGGTGATCCTGTCCGGCTCCGAGGACCTGAAGAAGAAGTACCTGGGCCCGCTCGCCAAGGGCGACGCGATGTTCTCCTATGCCCTCTCCGAGCCCGACGCGGGCTCCGACGCCGCCGGCATGAAGACCAAGGCCGTGCGCGACGGCGACTTCTGGGTCCTCAACGGCGTGAAGCGCTGGATCACCAACGCGGGCGTCTCCGAGTACTACACGGTCATGGCGGTCACCGACCCGACCAAGCGCTCCAAGGGCATCTCGGCCTTCGTCGTCGAGAAGTCGGACGAGGGCGTCTCCTTCGGCGCCCCGGAGAAGAAGCTCGGCATCAAGGGTTCCCCGACCCGCGAGGTCTACTTCGACAACGTCCGCATCCCCGCCGACCGCATGATCGGCGAGGAGGGCACCGGCTTCGCCACCGCGATGAAGACCCTGGACCACACCCGCATCACCATCGCCGCCCAGGCCCTCGGCGTCGCCCAGGGCGCGCTGGACTACGCCAAGGGCTACGTCCAGGAGCGCAAGCAGTTCGGCAAGCCGATCGGTGACTTCCAGGGCATCCAGTTCATGCTCGCCGACATGGCCATGAAGCTGGAGGCGGCCCGCCAGCTCACCTACTCGGCCGCCGCCAAGTCCGAGCGCCTCGACAGCGACCTCACCTTCTTCGGCGCCGCGGCCAAGTGCTTCGCCTCCGACGTCGCGATGGAGGTCACCACGGACGCGGTCCAACTGCTGGGCGGCTACGGCTACACGCGGGACTACCCGGTGGAGCGGATGATGCGGGACGCGAAGATCACCCAGATCTACGAGGGGACGAACCAGGTCCAGCGGATCGTCATGGCGCGCAACCTGCCGTAGCGGCGGACACACGGATCGGCGATCACGGCCCCCGGCGCGCTTGCCGGGGGCCGTGTGCGTGGCCCCCGGCGGCAGTCCGGGCGGTGTGTGACCGGCGCCTGCGGAATGCGGAACGCCCGGCCAAAGCCCCTTCCTGGCCGAGCGGCTTGCGCGGCAACGCAGTCAGGGACGCGCTCGCGGAGCGCGCGAAACGCCGCTGGTATGGTCCGCGAAGGCTTTTGTGCGACGTGATGGAGTTGGTTCGGTGAAGCTGCTCCCGCTGTTCCTCCGGCGGCCGATAGAAGCGGTGTACGAGCGGCGACTGGCCGCCACCCTCGTGGGGTTGCCGCGCCCGCAGCACGTCGGGATCATGCTCGACGGCAACCGGCGCTGGGCCCGGCAGGCGGGCCACACGGATCTCCGGGAGGGGTACCGGGCGGGCGGCGCGAAGGCGACCGAGTTCCTGGACTGGTGCGAGGCCGCCGGAATCGAGCGTGTGACCCTCTTCATGCTCTCCGACGACAACCTCGGGCGCCCCGCCGAACAGCTCGGCCCGCTGATCGAGATCATCAAAGAGACCATCCAGGACATCACGGCCGTCGGCCGCCCCTGGGAAGTCCAGGTGATCGGATCGCTCGACCTGCTGCCCGGCGCCACTGCCCAGGCACTCAAGGAGGCCACCGCCGCGACGGCCGGGCGCAGCGGGCTCAAGGTGGATATCGCGGTCGGCTACGGCGGCCGACGGGAGATCGTCGACGCGGTGAAGAGCGCCTTCGAGGAACACCGAGCGGCGGGTGGTGACCTGGCCGAACTGGTCGAGCGGTTCGACATCGAGGACATCTCCCGGCATCTGTACTCGCCGACCGCTGCCCACACCGACTTCATCATCCGGACCTCCGGCGAGCAGCGTCTGTCAGGTTTCCTGCTCTGGCAGTCCGCGTACGCCGAGATGCACTGGGTGGACTGCTACTGGCCGGCGTTCCGCCGCGTGGACTTCCTGCGCGCGATTCGCTCGTACGCACATCGGCAACGTCGATTCGGTAAATGACTGCCGTCGGCGCCCGGCCCCGCGCAAATTGCCATTGGGGCACGATCAGCTCCCGAGCAGGCCACTCCGCCTGACGATTCAACCGCCGCGTCATCCGTGCCGCGAGACATGTCCGGGGCCGTCCGCGTGCACCGTGCTCCCAGCCGTTTCCGGGGGCGACCAGGAGCGACTGGGAACGACCGGGACAGCGGCGACAACCGTCCGGGCGGGCGTAGTTACCCAGCCGGGGCTACTTCCTTGCGAAGACTTCCGTGGCGGTAGTGGCGGTCAGGCGGCGGCTGTGTGCAGGTCTTGGTGTGTGTCGGTTCGGCAGTCGCGGCAGTGGCCGGGGGTGGTGGAGCGGAAGGCGCGTTCGCAGGTGTCGCAGTTCTGGAGCGGGATGGCGATGGTCTTGCGGCGGGGTGGGGTGAGGGCTGTGGTGCCGGGGAGTAGGGGTGGCAGGAGTGTGGTGATGCGGTGGCGGAGGAATTTCGCCGGGTGTTTGACGGGGGTGGGGAGGTCGTTGGTGAGGGTGTGGCGGATGGTGTCGGGGTGGGTGTCGCGTTCGAGCCAGGTGGCGATGCCGGGGGTGAGGGTGGTGATGTCGGCCTCGGTGAGGGTGAGTTGGGGTGCGTGACGGCGTAGGTCGGCCAGGAGCGCGGAGGCGGCCCGGTGCAGCTCCTCGGTGGGTGCGTACGGCTGGGGGAGCGGCGCGGGAGGTGTCCGGGCGGCCGTTGGCGCCGGTACGAAGACCGGGTCGGGCAGCGGTGCGGACTGTGGCTCGGGTGCCGGGGCGGGCGGGGGCGGAACCGGTGCCGACTGCGGTTCGGGGGGTGTCCGGGCGTCTCGGACATCCCACGGGGCGACGACGGCTGAATCACCAAATCCGTTTCTTCGCAACGAAGTTGACGCGCACTCTCGTGGGCGGAAGCTGATTACGGGAACAAAGCTGGGGTAGGTGCGGCAGCTGAGCCGTTGGAGACGAGCATGAACAGGACCCCGTCTGTGTCAGATCCCATACCGGCGTTACCCGGCCACGACGTCCTCGACGCGTACGTCGACCGGTACGGCCCCCGCCTTCTGCTGTGGGTCTGGGACAGGGCGGAGGGCGGACTGCACCGCCACGTCTCCTGCGCCGGGTTCGGCTCTCTCCAGAGCATCCCCATGAGCGCGGTCAGGCTCATCGTCGACCACCTGTGCGCCGAGGAGCTGATCGACGCCGTCGGCGGGCCGGGGCCGGAGACCGGGGCTCCCGTGGTCACCCTGCGGGCCGCCGGGGCGGCCCGCGCCCGCCGGCTCCAGGCCCTGCGTGCGAATGCCGCCGAGCGGACCCGTCACGCGGCGCGAGCCGTACTGCACTGGATCCATGCCAATACGCACCGGCAGCCACTGCGGATCAGCGGCTTCCTCGACTCGCCGGACGTCTTCTTCCTCGGCGACGCCCTCTCCCGGAGTGAGGTCGCCCGAGCCCTCACCTATCTGGCCGCCGAGGAACTGATCACCTGCGAGGGACCGCCGTTCCACCATGACGTCGGCTCACACGTGGCGCTCACCTCGCAGGGCGTGTCGGTCGTGCTGGCCGGCGCCACGGACATCGGCGCGTATGTGGCACGGCAGCGTGAGTACCGTCGGCCCACCCAGCACACCCACATAGAGGCCGGGACGATCGAGCACCTCACGCAGGGCGACTCCGACCACAGCGTGCACACCTCGATCGAGATGCACACCGCGCTCCCACCCGCCGGTCTCGCCAGGCTCATCGCGGAACTGGCGCCGGCCCTCGATCTCGATCCGGAGTCACTCGCGGCCCTGATGCGGAGCGCGAATTCGCTGGCGGGCGGCGGCGTCCCCGACGACGAGCCGCCCCCGGACCGGCAGCGCGGCCTGATGGAACGGATTCGGCACAGCCTCGCCTCCGCTCCCGACACGGTCGGCCGACAGCTCCTCCTGGACGCGGTCGGCCAGGCACTGGGCCGGATGCTCGGCGGCTGACGCCCCACGGGCCGGGCCCGCGGCACGGGGGCCGCACAGTACGGAGAAGGACGGCGGAACGGGGGGATGGGCGATGCGGACGCCTTTGTACGCACGGGATCCGATCTTGCGAGGACTGGTTCCCCGGCTGGTGGGCATGGCGCCCGACCGGCGGGAACTGGTGCCCCAGGAGCACCGGGACGACCTGCCCGTGACGCTGCTCTCCGGCAGGCACGGAACGGGCAGGACCGCGGTCCTCGACGCCCTGGACGAGTTCTACCGCGGGCGGATCCCGCTCGGCAGGGTCGACGCCGCGCGGGTCGAACAGGCACACCGGTCAGGACCCGCGGCGGCCAACACGTCGGCGGTGGTCGAGATCCTGGAGCACCTGGCCTGTGGACTCGCGCCGGTGGTACCTGGAGCAGTACGGCTCCGCTTCTCCCGCCTGCTGCCGGGGCTGTTCGCCGTGTCCAGCTGGCACCGCGGTGACGAGGAGCAGCAGGCGCTGGCCCGTGACCGGATCGCGCGCCTGCTCGTCGCCTGCGGCCTGACGAAGGGGGCGGAGGGAACCGAGGGGGACGCCACCGACTGGACGTACGACGTCAGTGAGCGCCTCGCGGACCCGGACCGGCGCCAGCACGATCTGGCCCCTGTCACCGAGGCGGTCGTCCAGCAGTACTTCGGGCGGCACACACGGACCCGCGCCGCGAGGGCGGTGCAGCAGTGGTACCAGAGCCGTTCCAGCGGCTCCGACGACGCGGAAGCCGCCCTGATCCGGCTCAGCCTGCGCTTCCACCAGGGCGGTGACTTCCAGGACGCCGTCGAGCGCACCCTGACCGCGGCCTTCCTCGAAGACCTCTCCGACGCCTACGGGCGGTGGCAGCGCGTCAACCGGACACCCCGGCCGCTGGTCCTGCTGGACAACACGCACACCGCGGCCGGGCGGCGCTTCCTCGGCCTGCTGCTCGACCACCGGGCCGCCCCCGGATCCGGTGTCCAGGACCCCCTGGTGGTCGTGGCGACCCGACTGGGCGGCGGCGCGGCCCTCTACCCGGACGCGACGCCCCGGGAGCTGCCCGAGCTCACCCAGGCGTCCGGCTGGGAACGCACCGTCGCCTCGTCGCCGTCGGCCGGAATACTCACGGTCGCGCTGCCCCCGCTCGGCCGCGGAGACCTGCTGCTGATGCTCGACGCGGCCCAGGGGCCGTTGCCCCGCCACCTCCCGTCCGCCCTGTACTCCCTCACCCACGGGCATCCGGAGGGCAGCCGGGTGCTGTGCGAGGCGGTCGTCCGCGCCCGGCACGTCGTCGACCCCGAGGCCCTGCTCGACCTGCCCGTCGGGGAGGGCCGGCCGGCCGGCGAGGTACTGCTGGAGCGGCTCGTGCCCCAGCCCCAGCTGCGCGCCCATCTGGCACCGCTCGCCCTGGCACGTGACCGGGCCGCCGCACAGGTCCTGACCACGGCGGCCGTGCTCGCCGACGGCGGACTCCCCGGCGCGGGGCTTCCCACAGCGGCCCGGTATCTGGTGGAGGAGCACTGGACCGACGGTGCGCAGGCCGCGGCGAGCGGGGAAGGGCCCGGAGCCGAAGCAGGATTCGTGGCCGACCCCTTCCTGCGGGCCCTGCTGGTCCACGAGGCGCGCCGGACCTGCGCCGCGGCCGGGCCGGGACGGCGCTGGGCGGACCTGCACGGCCTCCTGCGGCAGCATCACGAGGAGCGCGGAGCCGGCCACGAGCCGGACGTCCTGCGGCACGAGCTCGCCGTCGGGGACGCGGAACCGGTGGTGAGCAAGCTGACGGAGTACTTCGGGAGCTGGCCGGCCGACCGCTGGCTCACGGCCCTGCCTCGTGTCGCCTCGGCCCCGCACCCTCCCCGGGCGGAGTGGACCGATCACCGTGCCGAGATCGCCCGGGGCGCTCACGACCACCTGTACGAGGAGGCCGACGACATACACCGGTCCGTCAACCGGCTGCTACACGCTCTCTGGTACCTGTCCGAGACGTACGCGGAACCGATGGACGACCTGTGCGAGGACATCGGCTCCGAGCTGGCTTTTCTGTCGATGCGTCATCCGTCGGGCCGCGTGGTGCTCAACGAGGCGGCACACTCCTGGCCGGCCGCCGTACGTGAGCGGAGGCCCTGCCCGACGTACGGACCTGACTACGGACGCGGCCCTCTCCGCGGCGAGGAGTGAGAACTGTGCTGGACCGTTTCAGAAACCGGGCGATGGGCCCGGGAGACAAGGTCATCGCCCTGACCGTGGGCGTCCTCCTGCTCGCGGCAGCCGCCTTCGCGGTCGTACGGATGCTGCCGGAGAAATGCGGTGACGGCTTCGAGGAGGCGGCGAAGCAGTGTGTCGGCGTCACCGCCGGCGTCCTGGACGGTGACCCGGAACTGGATGGCCTGGTACACGCGGTGGCGGACGAGAACGCCCGCGTCGAGAAGGGCTGGAAGGACCCGGAGAACGGCAAGGCGCGCATCCCCTACGTGCGCATCGCCCTGATGATGCCGTTCACCACGGACGCCACCAGCGCCATGAGCAAGGCGCAGATCGCCCGCGCCCTGGCAGGTGCCCATGTGGCGCAGCTCCGGGCGAACGCGCAGGCCGGACCGCGGTACGAGCTGCTTCTGGCCAACGACGGGAAGGACCTCGACCACTGGCGGCCCGTCGTCGACCGGCTCGTGCCGATGGCCGCCGACGAGGAGTCACCGCTGGTCGGCGTATTCGGCATGCCCAACAGCATTCCGGACACGCTCGCAGCGGCCAAGGCGCTTTCCGAACACCGGATTCCGACGGTAGGCCCCATTCTCACGTCGACCACGATGCAGGCCGGCTACTTGTTCAAGACCTCACCTTCGAACGACCTCCTGGTGCAGGCGCTGGGTGCGTATCTGGAGAAGCATCCGGGGGACGCGAACGGCTTCCTGGTGTCCGACCGGCGAGAGCAGGACAGCTACTCCACCGACCTGAGGGACGTCTTCCTCAAGCACTTCGGCAAGAAGTACGGACTGAAGCAGCGCCAGGCGTCCTACCTGGGACTCATCGGTGACGACAAGGGCGTCCCCCAGCGCTTCGCCGACGTGGCCAGGAGCATCTGCCAGACCAAGGCGGACACGGTCTTCTTCGCGGGCCGCGATCACGACCTGCCCCATCTGGTGAACCGGCTGGCGAGCGAGCCCCTCTGCACTCACGCCAAGCCGACACGCATCCTCAAGGTGGGGATCGGCATGGATCCGGAGTCCACCGGGTCGGCGATCACCGCCCACCTGCGTGAATCCCGGATCACCCTCGTCGGCGCGGCCTCGGTCGACACCGTGTCCTGGAAGAAGAACGCCGCACAGCTCCCGGCCGGGCCCCGGGACTTCCTGGAGTACTTCGAGAAGCTTCAAAAGACCATGCCGGACAAGCCGGTGTGGGGCGCGAAGCCCCTGGACGACGGCTATGCGGTCATGTACCACGACGCCTTCACCGTGCTCGCCCAGGCCACCGACCGGGCGTACGACGACATCAACGGCGAAGGGGGAGAGGAGACGGGAGAGGACCGGCAGGGGAAGCCCGGGGCCATCGACCTGCCGAACCACGACGACGTGTACAACACGGTCGTCAACATGAACATCCTCGGCACCGACACCGGTGCGAGCTGCGTCAACTGCATGCGCGGAGCCAGCGGCACCTTCGGCTTCGACGACTCCCCGGACACCCGCAAGTGGGCCGTCTGCAAGCCCGTGCCCGTCATCGAGTACCCAGCCGCACCCCCAGCCGGTAAGGACAGGAAGGCCGACCGCGTCTACCGCACCTACGAGGAGACCTTCGACGGCTCCTGCCCGTGAGGTGCTGTCGCGTGACACCGGCTCCTGCGGGCGGGAGGACTACTCCTCGGTGAAGACTTCCTCGGCCGAGGTCGCGGTTGCGGCGCGTTGGAGCCACTGCTGCAGGAGCTGGGGGTCGGTGCAGGTGGTGATCTTTTCGCGGGTTTCGTCGGTGAGGGCGATGCCGCGTGCTTGGAGGACGAGCAGGAGGCCTTCGGCCTGGCCCGTTGCCTGGCCTTCTGCGCGGCCTTCTGCGCGGCCTTCGGCTCGTCCTTCGTCGCGGATTTCTTCTGACATGAAGGATGTGTAGAAAGAGGTATCCACGGCCACCAGGTTCCTCCATTGTTGTGCGGCTGGGCGGTTGCCCAGGCCTTGTGCGGTGAGCTGACCATGCAGGTCCGTTCGGGGTTGAGGGTGGGTGCGGCTCCGGCTGCGGCCGTGGTGGTGACGCGGCGAGTGCCGGTGCGGCCGTGCCTGGCCGGTCTTACGAGACCGTGCGGGTGATGGCCCGGCAATCCAGAGCCGTACGCGGCTGTGTGCTGGGCGAAGTGGGTGCCGACGCCTCTGGACTTCGCCACGAGCATATGCCAGCCAACCTGCCTCAAAACCAACCCAGTTGTCATTTATCACCCGTGTGAGTGATGAGGGCCGGGGTGAGGCGGGAATGGGCTGGGTCCGTTTCCCACGTTCCTTTGAAACCTGGGCGTCCGAGACCCGGTGGAGTCAACGGCCGGCGAGCGCCCCGATGATGAGGAGCTCCTTCCGCGCGCTGCGCCTGCCGGGTGAACTGCACTCGGTGTATACGTCGTTGCCCGGACCTGATTCCTGCTGCGGCATGATCGACGGCATGGGACACACACACCTGCCGAGCACCGAGGCCGCAGTCGCCGCAGTCCGTGAGGTCGCGCGCGCGTACGAGCTGGAGATGGCCGTCACCGATGACATCGGTGCGGACCAGACATCCCGCCGCACGTCGGCAGGCGCCTTCGCGGTGCTCGACACGGACGGGTCGCTCCCGCACGAGGCGTTCGTCGAGCTGGGCGGTGTCCCCGCCGTCACCGTCCAGGTCTTCCCCGAGGACGACGCGAAGATCACCGTCGACGGGGTGGAGTTCAATGACGTCCCCCGTGACTCCGTGCCCGTGTTCCTCCGCTCCGTGTACGGCGGAACGGCCTACGTGAAGGGGAAGCTCTTCCCGCCCGGCCGGTGGCTCGTCGTACCGCTGCCCGGGGACGAGACGTACAAGGAACTCGTCCCGCGCGGCATCCTCAGCCCGTGGCTCGCCCGGAACATCCGTGACTAGGGAGTGTCCGCAGAGTCGGGCGCTGCTCCTACGTGCCCTTTGAGGAATTAGGCCGGCCCGGAGAACCGCGGTGGTGGGGGCAGCCTGCTCTTCTCGGATCGGGGGCTGAAGACCGAGGTGACCGCGGTGGTCTGGGAGCGATGAACTACCGGCGGTTGAAAGGGGCCTTGGCCGGGATGAGGACGTCGGCCAAGGCCATGCGGCGCGCGCGGCAGGGTGCTTCCGCGGCCGGTCTGGCATCCGGTGCCGTGTCGGGTGCGGTGTGCGGTAGCGGTCCGGTCAACGGTTACCAGGTGCTGGAGCAGGTGGTGCAGCTGCCGGTCAGCACGTGGCGTTACCACTGGGACCCGCCACACGTACGCCACCTGGGGCCCATGGCGCAGGACTGGTGGAAAGCGTTCGGGGTCGGTGAGAACGACCGGACCATCTGCTGCACCGATGCCAACGGAGTGGCCGTCGTCGCCATCCAGGCACTGCACCGGGAACTGGCCGAGCTGCGCGGCGAAGTCGCGGCACTACGAGCCCGGACGGGAGGAGGGGAGCAGCACCGGGGAGGGGGGTGACAGCAGCCGCACGGCAGGCCCCCCGTTCAGGCATCGGTGCGGGATGCCCGGCCGTCACGCGCGCCGGACAGGCCCGGGTGCCCCGCCCGCGGGCCTGACTTCTCGGCACCGCCACCGGGCACCAGCCGCTCGCCCAGCAGGACCGCGCAGCCCGCGACGCTCAGCAGGCCGCCCAGCAGGAACGTGCCCCGTACGCCGGACAGCGACAGGACCAGTCCGCCGAGCGCGGCGCCCGCAGCGATACCGGCGTTGTAGGCGCCGGAGTTGGCCGCGAGAGCCATGTCCGTGCGGCCGGGGGCGCAGTGCAGCATCTCGTTCTGGGTGGCCATGAACACCGGGCCGAGCGCGGCGCCGGTCAGCGCCAGGAACACCACCGCCGCGACCGGATCGGCGCCGGTCGCGTACAGGCCGAGCATGCCGACCGCCTGAGTCGCGATCGCGGTGGCCAGTACGGAGTCGGGGAAGCGGTCCAGCAGCGCTCCGGTGAGGGTCACCCCGGCCAGGCACGCGACGCCGAAAGCCACGAGCAGGGCGTTGACCGCGCTTCCGGAGAACCCGCTCACGTCGCTCAGGAACTTCACGACGTACGTGTATCCCGCGAACGCGCCGGTGGCGGAGAGGATCCCGGCCGCCAGCACGGTGCCGAAGCGGCGGGCATCGGGGCGGGTGCCGTACGCGGCGTGTCCCTCCTCCGCGCGGGAGGTCGGCAGCAGGACGGCGATCGTCACCAGGGAGACGAACCCCAGCGCCGCCACCCCCGCGACCGGCACCGGCCAGCCGCTCCGCCGGCCCAGCCAGGTCCCGACGGGCACCCCGAGCACGAGGGCCAGCGAACCGGCGACGGACAGCGCCCCGATCACCCGCCCACGGATCCGGGGCCGGAACAGCCCCACCGCGACCGGCCCCATCACCGCCCAGAACAGCGCCTGGGCGAGCGCCGTCAGCAGCCGGGCCCCGAGCAGCAGCCAGTAGGAGCCGGCCAGTGCCGCGACCAGGCTGGACACGACGAGTGCGGTCAACAGGGCCGTGAGCACGTGGCGTCGGGGCATCGTCCGCGTGAAGTGGGCCAGCGGCAAGGACGCGACGGCGACCGTCACGCCGTAACCGGTGACCAGGTAGCCGACCGACGGCAGGGACACGTGCAGGTCCTCGGCGATGAGCTCCAGGAGACCGATCGGCAGGTTCTCCGCGGTGTTGAACGTGAAGGCGGCCAGCATCAGCGCGCCGAGTACCGCCGGCCCTCGTTGCCTTGCGGCGAGCTCGACGATCACTCGAACAGTCTGGCAGACAGGGCGAACGCCGTCCGGTCCGAACGTAAGACCCCGGGGCGGTAGTGGTTCCGCCGTGCCGGGGGCGGTGGCGTACCTTCCCTTTCCATGACGGACATCGACGAGCTGCCCGAGCTGACCGGCCTGTTCGAAGCGCTGGGTGCCGACGACGCGGCCGGCTGGGCCGAGTCGGAGGCCGAGGAGAACATTCCTCAGCTGGCCAGGTACCGGTTCCTGCGCATGGTCTGGCAGGACATCGACGCCTGGAGCGCGGCGGCGCCCGACTGGGTCGAGGCCTACCGCAGGGGCGGACTGGCGGGCGGGGCCGTCGAGCGGGCGCTGCGGCTCGGGCTGACCCCGGGCGAACTGGGCGAGATAGCCCGCGAGATCGCCAAGGAGACCGCGTTCGGCCTGCTCTACGGGCTGGCCGACCCGGCGGATGGCGATCTCCCGCCGGAGACCGAGGCGAGGCTGCCCGGCTGGTGTCTGGCCGAACTGTCGCCGGAGGGCAGACCCACGGGGAGGATTCTGGACGCGCTCTACGAGGACTTGGACGAAGCGGAGCCGCAGGGCCCGACCGGAGGTGTCACATGACCGCGTTCGACGTGAGTGAGCGGAGGATCTGGGACGGGCGGGCCGAGAGCTACGCCCGGACGTTCGCCCGCCTCTGCGCCCGTACGGTGCCCGCCCTGCTGGACGCCGCAGCCGTGGACCGCGGGACCCGGCTGCTCGACGTGGGGTGCGGCAGCGGCAGTGTGACGGTCGCCGCCGCCGGCCGCGGCGCGGTCGTACGGGCCGTGGACGCCGAGCCCGGCATGGCCGCGGCCACCCGGCGGGCGGCGCCCGGCGTCGAGGTCCGTACCGGATCGCTGCCCCAGTTGCCCTACCCCGACGGGGAGTTCGACGCGGTCGCGGCGAACTTCGTGCTCAACCACGTGGGCCGTCCGCTGGACGCGCTCGTCGAGCTGCGCCGGATCACCCGCCCCGGGGGCCGGGTCGCCGTCACCATCTGGCAGGTACCCGGCGGCTCCGGGCAGGCGCTGGTCGGACGGGCCGCGGAGGCTGCCGGACTGACCCGTCCCGCCTGGCTGGCCACGGTCGACGAGGAGCACAACTTCCCGCGCGACCCGGAGGGGTTGGGCGCCCTGCTGACCGGGGCCGGGCTCGGGGACGTACGGAGTGAGTCGCTGTCCTGGGACCACCGCGCGGACCCGGAGGACTGGTGGGCCGGGCCCGCGGCCGGGGTCGCCGCGATCGGGCAGCTGGTCAACAGCCGGGGACCGGAGGGGGTGGCGGCGGCGAAGCGGGAGTACGACGTGCTGTGCGAGGAATTCACCTCGGAGGGCGGGGACCTGGTGCTGCCGCACCGCGCGGTGCTGGCGCAGGGGCGGGTCTAGGGCCTGTATCGGGTTGTCCCGCGGCGTCACGGGGCTGGGCACGCACGCTCGCAGCGTTGCCGAAACGCCCTGGTAGCTCCACTACGAGGGCGCTCCGGCGCCTTGCGATCGCACGCACCCAGCCCCGCTCCTTCTTCCGCGTGACAACCCAATACAGGCCCTAGGGCGTGTTTCGAAAGTCCCGCCTGCCCGGCGGTGTCTGGCACGCACGCTCGCCGCGTTGTCGGGATCGCCCCGATACAACCAGTATCGGGG